>DLYJ01000013.1:1132-6138 GCA_003447785.1 Treponema sp. | reverse complement strand
ACTCAATCTGCGACAGGCTTCCTCCCGTTTCCATCAGGATGGCCAAAGACCAGAACCTTTCCCTTAATTCAATGAAAATCTCAGGACAGTGCGGAAGACTCTTGTGCTGTTTGAGTTATGAATTCAAGTGGTATTCGGAAGCAAGAAAGTCTCTTCCAAACGAAGGCGTACATATCTTCTACGACGGAACAAATTTCAGGATTACGGACGTTAATCCGCTCACTATGATGATTAAAATGCTGGGTGAAGACGGACGTTTACTTGAAATTCCTGCAAAACGCTTTGTCCGTGAAGGCGGAAATCACTGGAAAGTTAACTGATAACGGCAAGAATATTTTCGCTTGATTCGGTTAATGGATTCAATTCAAAATCCGCAAAAAAATCAACACTTGTAAAGCCTGCCTCTTTTGCTCCTTTTTGAATCTGCTCCTTTGTAATCAGATTTACCGGTGCGTCTTCTGTTATTGTCAGACGGCGACCGTTCCCTGTTTCCAGTTTCTGGTCCATCAGCATCTGGTCATTTTTTAGGCTGATTGTTGTTGTTAGCATGGCACGTATGCTCTTTCTTTCCGGAAGTACGATTTTTGTTTTGTCAGGATAAAGGTCAAAATTTGGGGCGGTTAAAATCATGCAGCCGTTTTGGCGCAAAAGTTCGTGGCAGTCATAAAAAAACTTTGCCAGAAACACTTCGTCGCGGATAAACAGAACACGGTTGTCGAGAATTGAAATAATATCGTAGAAGTTACGGCCCAGAAAGCGGCTCATTTCCAGTGAAGACATCTGAAAGTAGCGCACTGCCATAAGTTGAGTTCTTCTTTTTCTGTTTGCAGATTCCAGTAATTCAGTACTGGTTTCTAATCCAGTAACATCAAAACCTTCACGGGCAAGATTATGTTCAAAAGTACCTGTTCCACATCCGATTCTTAAAAATTTAACCGGCGCAGAATATTTCTTAACTCTTTCCTCATAAAAACGTTTTTGTTCTTCAGTAACTGGATATAACTCATCATAGTACTCGGCTATGTTCTGATTTATTTCCATAATAAATATTATATGTGGAATTTCTGATTTTGCAACGAAAAATTATTATTCATATCTTTATTACTCTTCGTTGTTCAATTAAAATATAACTACACCGTTTTTTTTATCATTCAATAAGCTTAAACTGAGGTACCTTTATGCTTAATCTGAACAATCACGCCGCCGAGCTCAAAAGAAACATTCTCATTACACTTGCAAAACTCCAGCTCGAGGGCAAGCTCTGTGACAACAACGAGCTTGAAAAAATTCCTTTCGATTTAATTCCTGACGGTTCTGTTCCAATCAGAAACAACCTTGACGAAGACCGAAGCATTATTCGAATTCGAATCGGAGCCAATATGGGCCACTCAATTGATGATTTTGATGAATCCAAACCACTTTCAGATTACGCAAAAGCCGCTCTGGACCGTGAAAGTCCGACCTGGCCGATGCTTACAGTAATTCATAAAGCATGCAATGCCTGCCAGAAAGTTCATTACTTTCCCACAGACGCATGCCAGGGTTGTCTTGCACGCCCTTGTATGATGAACTGCCCAAAAAAGGCGATTAATGTAATCAACCACCGGGCAAAAATTGACCCTGAAAAATGTATCAACTGCGGTCTTTGCGCCCAGAACTGTCCTTACCACGCAATTATCAAAACATCTGTTCCGTGCGAGGAAGTTTGTCCTGTTGGAGCAATTAGTAAGGGACCTGACGGCCACGAAACCATCGACTATGATAAATGTATTTTCTGCGGAAAGTGCATGAGCAGCTGTCCGTTCAGTGCGATGATGGGCAAGAGCCAGCTTCTGGATGTAATCAAACACATCATGGCAGGGGACAAGGTTGTTGCAATGTACGCTCCTGCAATCGGCGCACAGTTCCGTGCAAAACCGGGCCAGCTTGAAGGCGCAATGATGCAGGCTGGCTTTTCCAAGGTATGGGAAGTTGCCATCGGGGCAGACATTACTGCTGACAACGAAGCAATTGAATTTGAAGAGCGCATGGAACGCGGCGACAAAATGATGACAACAAGCTGCTGTCCGGCCTATGTACGCGCCGTAAACATCCACGTTCCTGAACTTAAAGGCTGTATCAGTGATACAAAGAGCCCGATGGTTTATAACTCGTATATTGCAAAAGTCCAGGACCCGGATTGTATTACCGTATTTATCGGCCCCTGTCTTGCAAAACGCCGGGAAGGCTATGACTATAAAGAAGTAGATTACGTTTTGACTGCCGAAGACCTGAATGCACTTTTTGTTGCAAAAAATATTGATATTACCAAGGCAGAAATTCCTGAACACCCTGCAAATTATCTTCCCACAGTTTCGGGAAGAAACTTTGCCAAGAGCGGCGGAGTTGCCGAAAGTGTAAAACTCAGATTAAAGGATGCTTCGATTTTGAGGCCATTTGTAATTAACGGTCTGGATAAGGCCGGTATGATGGTTCTTAAAAATTACGGAAAGATTAATGCGGGTGAGATTCCCACACCGCCTGACTGTCCTAACCTGATTGAAGTTATGTGCTGTGAAGGTGGTTGTATCGCAGGGCCTGCTGTTGTGGCAAATCCAAAACTGGGTGCATCCCTGCTCAACATTTACGCAAATGCCGGCTCCGCCCCTGCAGAGGACGGAAAACCGGTTCCATGCGATTTAGACAAGATGATTGATTAGTAAGACTTAAGTTTTTCGCTCATTTTTTCGTTGAATTCACTAGCTTTATCGCTTATTTCGCTCAGTTTGTGAAACTTATCCGAAAGGATCTGTCTTCCGCTGTTGCGGAAGTCCTGGACGCAGCGTACAAAGGAATGAACATCGTAGCCCGGGAAATCAGTGTTGATAATCGTAATTGCCCGTTCAACTGTTGCGGATGAAGCAGTCAGTCCGTACAACTGCATGGTTTTGCCGTCAACACGAACCCACAATTCATCAATCGGGAGTTTGTGTTCGGTAACGATTTTTGTTGTAACTTCCTGGGCAAGAATCAGTTCATCTACGCGGCTTTCGCCAATCTTTTCAATTTCCGGCGTGACATTGTTTTTGATTCCGGCAACAAGCATGTCTGTAAGCATCTCCGGTGGAACCAGAGATGTATTTACCGTCGCGTGAATCGCATTATGGTCAATCAGGTTGTACTTAAAATAACTTTTGTAGAATGAAGCCTGTCTTTTATCAGCGTCTTCCATCCACTTCTGCGCCTGTTTGTCATCGGTAATGTTTTGAGTCTCCTTTATGTGGGCAAGGCGGTCCTTATCCGATGAAACAAAGCGCAAAGCTACATGGTTCTCCACTCCTGACAAAAACAGAAATGCACCGCGTCCTACGATTACACAGTTATTCTGCTTGGCCATTTCATAAATTACCTTCTGCAGATAATTCAGGTATTCATCACGGTCGCGGTCAAAGTTGTCAAAAAATCTCGGTTTGCGCTCATCATACTTCCTGAACTTATCAAGAGGAAAACCTTTGTCAATGATTCGCTTTTCAATTTCTTTTCTGTCAAAAAAAGTGTAGCCCAAGCGGCGGGCAATCATCATGCCGATTTCGTCGCCAATTGAACCCGGCTGTCTTGTAAAAGTCAGTATGGCCATTTTTATACCTCTTCTGCGTTACTGATAAAGCAGGCAATTCCTTCGGTGCGGTATTTGTCGCGCAAATACCACACGATGTCCTTGATTTTTTCTGCTTCATCCTGGCTGCAGTATACGATGTACATCATATTCAACTGCGGCCAGATTGCATCTCCAAGACACGGATTTGAGTATCCGGCGCCCATTACGTTTGCAAGTTTTGTGTAGCGCCCTGCTACCTTGTGTTCTTTAAAGGCTTCAAGAAAGTCCTCCTCGAGGGCCTGTGTAAAAATCATTTCTACACGGAGGAGTTTTCCGGCCGGTGCAAATCTTACGTCGTTTCTTTTGCTTTTTTCGTTAATTGCCATATTAGTCCTCCTTATTCAGCCTGTTCAGCGCGTTTTGCTTCCAGAGCCTTTGCTTTTTCTGCTTTTTTAGCTGCCTTCCTGAGACGGCGGTTATTGATAATGTAATAAATTGTAGGCATAAGGAACAAGGTCATCAAAGAACCGAATGTCATACCGCCAAATACGGTGAGGGAGATTGGCTGCATTGACTGAGAACCTTCGCCAGGGAAGAATGCCATTGGAGCGAGCGAAATTACTGTTGTCAAAGTTGACATCAAAATCGGTCGCAGACGGTTGCGGGCTGCTTCAATACATGCTTCTTCAAGTTCATAACCACGTTTACGCAAAAGGTTTGTATAGTCTACAAGTACGATACCGTTGTTTACAATTGTTCCCACAAGTACGAGAAGACCCATAATTGTGATTACGTTGAGCTGGTTTCTTGTAATTGCATAGATTGCCATGACACCGATAAATGACAGTGGAATTGTCAGAATAACGATGAACGGGTCAATCAGCGATTCAAACTGGCTGGCCATTACAACAAATACGAGAATAGCTGCCATGATGATAATCAAACCAAAGTTTACAACTGCTTCCATCATGTCTTCAAAAGCACCGGAAACTCCGATTGTTACTTTTTCATCTTTTGGAATGTTGTCTTCAATAAGTTTCGTAATTCCGGACTGAACCTTATCAAGAGAAAGACCAGTTACAGGATTTGCAGTTACGTGAATTACGCGGGCCTGGTTTTCGCGATAGATTGTTACCGGAGCCTTAGTCTCTTTGTAGTGAGCAAAGCTTGAAAGCGGAATTCTCTGTCCCTGGCTGTTAACAACGTTAATCAAATCAAGGTCTGCAAGTTTAGTCTTGTCTTTTTCTGCAAGGCGGACAACTACGTCGATATCGTCACCGTCTTTTGTAAAGCGGCTGGCAGTCGTACCGTTGATTCCTGCGGCGATTTCACCGCCAACGCTGTAAATGTTGAGACCGAGTTCATACATACGGTCGCGGTCGATTACGATTTCTGCCTGTGGAAGACCGTCTTCCTGGTCACTGGTAAC
>DLYJ01000013.1:0-1021 GCA_003447785.1 Treponema sp. | reverse complement strand
TTCGTACAAGGTCAAGGTCATCACTCTTGATGTCAACGGAAATTGCAGAAGAGCCTGCACTGTTCATGTTTGTACCGAATTTTACATTAGCACCAGGGAAGAGGTTAAAGTACTTGCGGAGTTTAGCCTTGGCTGATTTTTCGTTGTCCCAGCCGTGTTCACGTTCTTTTTCAGGATACAAAGTATAGGTAATTGAACCTGTATTTGTTTCTGAACCGGAACTGATTACCGAAGTACCACCAACTGTCATTGAAGTATATTTAAGACCTTTCAGTTCTTTCTGGGCCATTGCGTCAAAGCTCTGGAGTGTTTCTTCAGTGACTTCAAGACGGGTTCCCTTTGGAAGTTCAATATCAACCTGTACCGAGTTAGCGGCACTTTCCGGCATAAAGATAAATCCGACAAATTTAATTGTTGCAAAAGAAAGGATCAAAAGTCCCAGCAGACTAAAGATTGTTGCTTTGCGGTGATGCAATACGAATGTAACTCCGCGTGCATACCAGCTGTCCAGATTGTAGAAGAACTTGTTGAATGCGCGGTTTACTTTGTAAGTCAATCCCTGCTTTCCTGTATCAACGATTTTGTCGATTTTGAGATAGCTTGAAGTCAAAACCGGAACCAGGGCAACAGCTACAACAAGAGAACACATGAGTGAGAAGATGATTGTGTAAGCTAGGTCGTGGAACATCTGTCCCATGATTCCCAGCTTGCTCTGGAACATCAGCATCGGAAGGAAGATACAAACCGATGTCAAAGTTGAACCTGTAATTGACATTACCATTTCCTGGCTTCCAAGAACGGCCGCAACTTTTGGTTTTGCATCGCGCTGACGGTAAGAATAAATGTTTTCAAGTACTACGATTGAGTTATCTACAAGCATACCGATACCAAGCAGAAGACCTGCCATGGAAATCATGTTGATTGTAATTCCCTTAAAGTACATGAGGAACAGAGTAATCATTACCGAAATTGGAATTGAAAGACCAACGATGAATGTTGATTTGAGGGAACGCAGGAAGAT
>DLYJ01000101.1:2208-9521 GCA_003447785.1 Treponema sp. | reverse complement strand
ATGATAAAAATTACAGGGACGTAATTTTTATCATGCCTCCTGAAGAGTTATGGGTCAAAAGCTTTTGTGTTGTCTGGGGAACCGGCAGAGTAATTGTAAATTCACTTCCCTGTCCCACAGTAGAAGTTACGCTTATATCTCCACGGAACTCTTTTATGATTTTGTAGCACATGGCAAGTCCGAGCCCTGTTCCGTTTGCCTTTGTCGTATAATACGGTTCAAATACCCGGGAAAGCGTTTCTTCGCTCATTCCGGTACCGTTGTCAGTAAAAGTGAGAATGAATTTATCGTCTTTTATAAGGGAACTGATGCCCAGACGGCCGCCTGCAACCTGTCCCAATGTTTTTGATTTATTGAATGCGTCAAAACGCTCTGTAATGGCGTATAAAGCGTTCTGAGCGAGGTTTACTATCACTTCGCGGAAAAGTTTTTCGTCCAAAAGGAGTTTTGGGCAGTTTGGACAAAATTCGGATTCAACTTTAACATGCTTTTCAGTAAATTCTGGAGTGATGAATGCAACAAAATCAGTGAGGATTTTGTTTGGATTTACAAGTTCAAGCTGGGCAGAAACAGGACGGACTGCCATTAAAAAGTCCACAACGATTTTATTCAGGCGGTCAATTTCCTGGTTTACAACATCAAGATAGTTTTCCGTAAACTTTTTATCAGGAAGCATTCCGTCCCCTTCCCGCTTTTTTCTGATTGCTTTCTGCAAAAGCTGAATGTGAATGCTGATTGCGCCGAGAGGGTTTTTAATTTCGTGAGCCACGCTTGCGGCAATATTTGTAAGGCCTGCCATAGCTTCCATGCGGTGGAGGAGAATTTCCTGATTGCGTTTTTCCGTTACGTCGTCAATCAGAATGATTGAACCTGTAATGCTGCTTTCCTGAACAAGGGACGAAACAAAAATTTCGATAAAGCGCACGCTTCCGCCGGAAGTTTTAATTGTAAACTCGTCAGAAACATTTGTTTTGTTTTTATCAAAGCAATCCTTAAAAAACTGCAAAATTTCGTCGTCTTCGATATAGTCAGGTAAGGTTAAATCTTCATCATCCTTTGAATAATTATTAATGGACAAAAGTCTTTCTGCAGCCTTGTTGATTTCGAGAATGTGGCAGTTTTTATCAACTGTTACAAGGCCGGTGGATAATGACTGAAAAATCGAACGCAGAACCGAGTTTTCGGTATGAAGTTCGCTGAATAGCTGTTCAATCTGGTTTTTGGAAAGTTTGGAAAGTTTTTCATAAACACGGTTGGAAAAATTCTGCATTTACTCCCCCATTAACCAAGACAGATTTTTTTATTGTAGGCTAAATCACGGTAAAGGTTTTCCAGGGCTGACAGCGGTGTCTGATTGTAAATCGTAACATTGTTGTAACATTCCCTGATACATTCAACATTTTTTTCTTCGTATTCAATTTGAGCCGGGGACGGATTTTGTACGCGGAAAACCTGCATTAAAGACTGGAGAAACAGCTTGAATAAAATACGCGGTTCAAAACCTGCACATTCCTTTACAAGTTCATCAATTTGAATCAGATGACCGTTTTTAATTCCGTCGTAGTATCTTGAGGCCGCCTGTAAAATTGCGTCCGCCTTTACAGGAAGGAAATTATTCAGATAATTTGTGATTCCGCCATCAAGTTTATCACTGTCGGCATGAAAAACCCTGTCCAGCACTTCTCTTTCCTGAATCTGTGTGCGCTGAGTAAAATTATAGGTTCGTACCCGGGAAAGAATTGTAGGCATTACGGCGCCGCGTCGTGTTGTTGTTAAAATAAAAACTACGTCGCTGGGAGGCTCTTCAAGAATTTTTAAAAGGGCGTTACGGCAGCTTTCGTTCATTCTGTCGGCGTTTTCGATGATTAAAACTTTTTTGCCGTCGTTGCTTTTTAAGTGAGCCCAGAAAGAAGCACGCCTTATCTGGTCGATTGGAAGTGAATCGTACATAAATGTGGATTCAAGTTTATCCGCATTTTTCTGAATGCTTTCTATTATTTTTTCAAGCTCTTCATTTGAGGGAACCTGCTTTTTAGGGTCCAGAAGTTCAAGCTGCTCTTCGATGGATTCAACCAGAGGCGCAAGTTTTGAAAGTTTATTGTCGCCTTCCCACAGCACCTGACTGAATCTCATTGTAAGTTTGCGGACGGCACGGATAAAAAGATAACGGCATGCATCAAGATGGCGCGTGTTGTTTGCGCCTGCGTACAATAAGGCACGGCTTGCGGCAAGGATTTCCAGGGAAAGGTCCCGGGGACCTGCGAGTAAAACGTTTGTGTTTACAAGGCTCTTGTTGCGAAGACAGGCCGGGCATGTGCACTGCCAGTCGCCGTGATTGGGGCCGGACTGAGTGCAGGATAAAATTCGGGCAAGTTCCAGGGCACAGGTTAATTTTCCGCTAGACTGCGGTCCTGAAAGCAGTATTGAGGATGGTAAACAATTATTTTTAATATCAGAAATCAGCTGTCCGGCTGCATTCTGGTACAAAAGATTATCAAACATTAAACAAAAATTCCTTTAAGGTAATTGACCGGCCCCTGAATGAATTTAGCCAGGACCTTGTAATAAAAACTTCCGTCAGTTACGACAGAAAGATCAAACCATGGCTGAGCGCAGACAAGAATGAGAATTGCGCAGACTATAAAAAGACCTTCAAGTGCTCCAAGAACAAAACCAAGAACTCTGTCCAGGCTCTTTAAGATGTCCCCGTCCATAACGCTTCCAATCAGCGTCTGGATGATTTTGACAAGGAGGAAGGCCGCTATAAACAACAGGATAAATGCAAGAACAATACAAACCGCCTGGTTATTGATAAACTTTTCCATGTGAGGAGAAAGTTTTGAACTGAACAGAACAGCTACAACAATACCTGCGATAATTGCCAGCTTTCCAAAAAGTTCCTTTAAAAAGCCGTGTGTTGTTGCCATAATTGCAAAAACAAAAACAATGACTGTAAAAACAACATCAATAAAAGTTAAATGCATACAAACCTCTATTTATTTACCTGTTCAAAAATTAATTCTGCGATACAAAGTGCAGGTCGTTTTTTGTCAGATAATTTTCTTGAATTCTCACTCATCTTCTCTCTTGTGCCGGCATCCAGAAGTTTTGTAAGTTCGTTCCGGAGATTTTCTGAAGAAGCCTGCTCTCCAACCAGAACTGCTGCTGCCCCGCTCTCCTTAAAGAAGTTTGCGTTGTCTACCTGGTCGCCCCGGGTACCGCTGCCACAAAGGGGAATCAGCACAAGGGGCTTTCCGCACACTGAGCATTCCCAGATTGAATTTGCACCGGCCCGGGATAAAATTACGTCTGCGGCGGCGATAACCTGGCTCATTTGGTCGTAGATAAACGGATACGGATAGTAAGAGTCGGTTGCCTGAGGAACAAAGTCCCTGTCACGCTCACCGCACTGGTGCACCACATTAAAATGAGTGCTGAGCCATTCAAGATTGTCAACAACTAAAGAATTTATCTGGTGTGCACCAAGGCTTCCGCCGAGCACGAGGAGAATCGGTTTTGAGCGGTCAGCATTGCGGCCGTTATAAATAAATTCTTTTCCTTTTTCACCGTCTGCACTGTAAAAAACCGGTCGCACAGGATTTCCGGTAACAACCGCCTTTGAGCGGAGGTTTTCCGGCAGAAATTTAATTGTCTGTTCGTATGAAACTAAAATCTTTGTGGCAAAACGGCTGTTAATTTTTGTGGCAAGGCCCGGAGTAAAGTCACATTCATGAGTAAAAACAGGAATTCCTAAAAGGCGCGCCGCAACACAGGGAGGAACAGAAACAAAGCCGCCCTTGGAAAAAACTACCTTTGGTCTGAGAACAAGCAGGTGGAAAAATGAAACAAAAAAGCCTGCGATGATTTTAAAAACGTCAATGAAATTCAATAAGGAAAAATAGCGTCTGAGTTTGCCCGATGGGATTCCGTAAAATTTATCTGCACTGGCACTTTTTTGAACGATTGTTCTGTCCATTCCGCTGGAATTTCCAAACCAGTATATGCGGACTGACTGATCATTTTTTGCAAATAAAACACGGATTTCGTCCGCGATTGCAAGGCCTGGATAAATGTGGCCGCCGGTTCCACCTCCGGCAAATACAATTTTAGTTGAATTATTTTTCATACTTGTGTAATTATGACACACTTTTAACTTATATACAAGGCAAAAAAAAGACGGTACCCACCGGCACCGTCCGTTTTGAGGGGCAAGCCCCTTCAGATAATCCTAGTGACGAACTCTCAGACTGAGTGCTCCGCTCCAGGTTTTGTCTTCCTTGAATGTTTTAGGATCGATGCTTACACTTGCAGTCAACTGAATCAAAGCAAAGTTGAATCCTACACCTGCAAAGAGCTGCGGCTGGAAGTTGTTGTAATCGATGCTCTTTGAAACATTTCCTGAGCCTTCATAATCCCTTCCTGCAGCAGTTATCAATGCCTGCATACCCGAATCCTTGATTCTCCATGACCAGTCGTTGTCAGCATCTGATACAAAAAGGCGTCCGCCGAGGAACGGTGTCAGACCGATTCTTACAACAGGAATTGAAAATTCTTTTGAAACCTGTGCTGAAAGGTACATTGTGTGGATATTGTAATCGATGTCTGCTTTTGCATCATCGTTTGAAATTCCAAATGAACCCTGGTTGTAGAAATATCCGAGGCCTACAGAAACTTTCGGCAGAAGAAGTCCGCCTTCCACAACAGCATAGCGTACATCAAAGCCGATTGTTGTGATTTCAGCCCTCATTTCAGAGCCTGTCATAGCTTCAGGATATGTGAGTGTACCTGTCTTCATTACAGCGATATCAGCATCGAAAGGAAGGATGAGACCGCCTACACGAAGGTCAGCTGTAAATACAGGGAATTTGTAAGAGTTTTCTACACCACCAATACCAAGCATTGAAGCTGCTTTTGCAAGACCTTCTGTATTGATGTTTGTAAGGGCAAAGTTAAAACCACCGCCAAGACGGATTCCAGGAAGAAGACTTCCAATCCAGGCATCTGCCCATACGTTCTGCTGGGTTGCGGCCTGTGGAACTGCAACTGCAAGCTGTTCGGCAAAGTCACTCAATCCGTCAGAAATCTTCTCAGTTTTGAACGCATCCGCATCAAATGCAAAAGCCCCTGAAACAGATAATGATAAAGCAACAGTAATTGCCATTAATTTTTTGTTCAATTTCATTGAATACCTCCAAAAGTATCTTTGTCAATTTTAACGCAACAAATCAATGCTGACAATAATAAAATTGCAAAAAAAAAAGCACCCAAACCTAAGCTTGAGTGCTTTGCCACAGGTTGGAATCGAACCAACGACATACGGATTTTCAGTCCGGCGCTCTACCAACTGAGCTACTGCGGCGTGATGTAATATATAATATACTAATCACATTTTTTGGTCAATAGCAAATTCGACAAATTGATTAAAATTTTATCTTTCTGTCTGTACCTTCATAATACTGCTTACGGAGGTTTTTAACCTGTTCGTCTACCATGTAGTCATCAAACTGCATCATGCGGTCAATAACACCTTTTGGAGTAATTTCAATGATACGGTTTGCGATAGTTGAAATGAACTCGTGGTCGTGGCTTGTAAACAATACAACTCCCGGGAAGTCAACCAGAGCGCGGTTCAGGCTTTCAATAGCTTCCAGATCCAGGTGGTTTGTAGGGTCATCCATGATAAGGATGTTTGCACCTGTAAGCATCATTTTAGACAACATACAGCGTACCTTTTCACCACCACTTAAAACCTTAACCTTTTTGAGCGACTCGTCACCGCTGAAGAGCATGCGTCCAAGGAAGCCGCGCACGTAAGCATCGTCCTGCTCCTTTGAATACTGTTTGAGCCATTCGGTGATGTTGTAATCGTTGTTAAAGTATTTGTTGTTGTCCCGGCCAAGATAGGTAAAGCTTGTTGTCTGACCCCAGAAGAATTCTCCGGAATCTGCTTTTGCTTCACCTGCGATGATGTCGAACAAAGATGAAACCGTGTTGTGTTCAATACCAACAAAGGCAATTTTATCAGTGCGGTTAACAATGAGGTCAAAATTATCAAGCAGTTTTACGCCGTCTTCGTCCTTGCTGCAAAGTTTACGGCATTCAAGAACGTTGTTGCCGATATCGCGGTCCGGCTTAAACTGAACAAACGGGAATTTACGGCTTGTAACCGGCAGATCTTCAAGTTCAAGTTTTTCCAGTACCTTTTTACGGCTTGTAGCCTGACGGCTCTTTGCAGCGTTCGAAGCAAAGCGCTGGATGAATTCCCGGAGGTCTTTTGCCTTTTCTTCGTTCTTTTTCTTCTGGTCCTTTGCCTGTTTCTGCAAAATCTGGCTCATCTGATACCAGAAGTCGTAGTTTCCGGCAAACTGAGTGATTTTACCGTAGTCGATATCACAGGTTACGGTACAAACTGTATTGAGGAAGTGACGGTCGTGGCTTACTACGATTACAGTATTGGGAAAGTCGAGAAGGAATTCTTCCAGCCAGTTGATGGATTCAAGATCGAGACCGTTTGTAGGTTCATCAAGGAGAAGAATTTCAGGGTTGCCGAAAAGTGCCTGGGCAAGCAATACACGAACCTTCTGGCTTTCATCCAGTTCACTCATCATCTTGTCATGGAATTTTTCTTCAAGACCAAGACCAGAAAGCATCTGTTCAATCTGGTTTTCTGCTTCGTAACCGCCCAGTTCGCCAAACTGAGCTTCAAGTTCGGCGGATTTGATTCCGTCTTCTTCGGTAAAGTCGGCCTTTGCATAAATTTCGTCACGTGCCCGGGAAACCTCGTACAATTTCGGGTAGCCCTGAAGAACAGTGTCCTTAACGCTGTATTGATCAAAGGCAAAGTGGTCCTGCTTTAATACGGCCATGCGTTCGCCCGGTGTAATGATAATTTCGCCGGAATCCCTGTCCTGTTCGCCTGAAAGAACTTTGAGGAATGTTGATTTTCCGGCACCGTTTGCGCCGATAATTCCGTAACAGTTACCCGGGGTGAATTTTAAATTTACGTCCTTAAAAAGTGGTTTTTCGCTAAAATGTAAACTTACGTCAGATACAGTAATCATAGTTCATCTCCCGTTATTTTTTACCAAAAAGGCTTCTGATTTTTGCAAGCAAACCTTTTTTAGGTTGTTGTTTATTAGATTTGTTCGTTTTTCCTGACACTGATTTTGCACCAGATTTTGCGTACTTTTCCTTATAGTAACGCATTCTCTGTTCAGAAGTCATGCCGGAAAGCTTATCAAGTTCGTTTCTGTCAGATTTTTGAGTTCTTAAATTAGTGAACTTTTTATTCTTACCTTCATTCTTTTTGTCAG
>DLYJ01000101.1:0-2080 GCA_003447785.1 Treponema sp. | reverse complement strand
GTGCTTTTTTGCACCTTCTTCATCTTTCCAGGAACCGGTTTTAATCCATTTATCCTTTGACAAATCTTCGCCAAAATCTTCTTCGTATGCTATGCGTGAAGGAATCTGCTTTTCAATATAGCGTTCAATGGGCATAAGTGAATAAACATCCTGTTCGCTGCAGAATGTGTATGCTTTACCGGACTTTCCTGCACGGGCCGTACGGCCGATACGGTGAACATAGTTTTCGGCTTCGTTGGGGAGGTCCCAGTTAATAACCATTGCAAGGTCGTTAACGTCGATTCCGCGGGCTGCAACATCTGTCGCAATGAGGCAGTTCAATTTGCCTGCCTTAAAGGCGTTCATAATCTTAAGGCGCTTTGACTGCGGCAGGTCGCCGATGATGAATTCGTTTTTAATTCCGTTTAATTCAAGACGCTTTGAAAGAACTTCGCACATTTTTTTTGTGTTGCAGAAAATGATGAGGCTTTCAGGGTGTTCGCGGCTTAAGATTCCTGTCAAAAGCCTCATTTTGTCATCACTTGAAACGTGAATCAGTTCCTGGTCAATTTCGTCCACAGTGATGTTCTGTGACTCGATATTGATTTCCTTTGCGTCCTTTGTGTATTCCCACGCAAGGTTTTTAACGTATGAATTCAATGTGGCAGAAAAAAGCATTGTCTGACGGTCTGTTGAATCCGGCAGATGCTTTACGATTTTTCTCAAATCCGGGTAAAAGCCCATGTCAAACATACGGTCAGCTTCGTCGATTGCAAGGTAGCCGACTTTTGAAAGGTTCATCTTTTTTGAAGTGTTCAAATCGATGATACGGCCCGGAGTTCCGATGATGATGTCTACGCCTTTCTGGAGCTTTTCGATCTGCTTTTCGTAGCCTACTCCGCCGTAAAAACTTGCCATGGTAAGGTCTGTGTGTTTGCCGAGTTTTTCTGCTTCTTCTTCAACCTGAACCGCAAGCTCACGGGTTGGAACCAGGACGAGGCCGTTTTTTGAATTTGCCTTACCGCCGTTCAAAAGTTGCTGCATGATTGTAACCAAAAATGCGGCAGTCTTTCCTGTTCCGGTCTGTGACTGAACATATAAATCAGAGCCGTCGAGGGAAACTTCCAGAACCTTTTCCTGAACAGGGGTACATGTTACGTAACCTGCTTCCTGGATTCCCTTAAAAAGTGTTTCGTCTAACTGTAACTGTGAATAATCCATTAAAACAATTTTCCTATGAAAATATTAGAAAATTATACAGTTTTTTACAGTTTGTATCAACGCTCACCTTTTTATCTTAAGTTTTATTTTGACCTGTACTTGTGATGGCTCAGTTTTTTTCATAAAATGATAAAAATGGAAAACAAAGATCAGTATCAGGCAGGGCTTCTGGAAAACCGCCTTGCAAAAAAATACAAGCTTCTCAAAAAATGGGCACGAAAAGAACGAATCACATGTTACAGGCTTTACGACCGCGACATTCCGGAAGTACCCGTAGCCGTAGATCTGTATGAATTTTTGCCGGATTCAATCTCTGACAAAATTGAATGCGCCCTTTACATGAGGCAGACTCTGGCAGAAATTTCTGCCAACAATATTTCCGTAATAAATGAATTAAAGGAACGCACCTACGTTCACCTTTATCTGTATGAACGCCCCTACGAAAAGGACGAAAAAGAAGAAGAAAACTGGCTTTCTTTGATGGCAAAAACCTGCTCAAAAGTTTTACAAATTCCGGAAGACCATGTGCTTACAAAACACCGTAAAAAACAGCGCGGCGACAATCAGTACGAAAAAATTGAATCAAAAAAGACTGTCCAGGGCACAGTTCAGGAATGCGGCCAGCTTTTTACAGTAAACTTAAGTGACTATATCGACACCGGTCTCTTTATGGACCACCGCCCTCTGAGAAATATCGTGCGTTCAACAGCAGGGGGAAAAGCCGTCTTAAACCTTTTCTGCTACACAGGAAGTTTTTCAGTTTACGCAGCCGAAGGAAAGGCACATTATGTGGAAAGCGTGGACATGAGCAACACATACACAACCTGGGCCCGAAAGAACATGGAATTGAACGGTTTTGACGACAGAAACAAATATGTTT
>DLYJ01000092.1 GCA_003447785.1 Treponema sp. | reverse complement strand
ACCTTGCACTTGTCGCAGATGGGCTTTACGCTGGTTCGTACTTTCATAAAAGTCCCCCATAGAAAAAATATGCATACCTTACCGAATCATGGCAATCCGAAGCGGAACAGTCCGCCATGGACTACAATCCGGTACCCCCGCTTATACTTTGCAAACGGTGAGCTAGTATAGCATATTTCTTCTCACTTAATCTAGACCCTTCCGCAGAAAACTGTCATATTTTCTACAGATTTCTAGGTCGTAACCCCTTCTTCGTCAGCCCATCATGATGGTGCATCTTAAGAAGAGCTTCAACCTGGGACATCGTATCCAAATCCACGCCAACCAGAATAAGCAGCGAAGTACCACCCATCAGCATTGCAATCGATGAGGGGAAATGGAACCAATCCTGGATGATGGTCGGCAGAACAGCAATCGCCGCCAGATACAGTGAGCCAGGAAGAATCAGACGGTTCAAAACCTTCTGAAGATATTCCTCAGTTTTGTCAGTCCTGATTCCCGGAATGGAACCGCCGTTCTCACGGATATTCTTTGCGATTTCTGTGGGGTTCAGGGTTACCTGTGTGTAGAAGTATGCAAAGAATACGATCAAAAGAACCAATAAAACATTGTATGTTAAACCAGTCGGCTGAAGTAAATATGCCAGCTTAGAAACCCATCCTGCTGACGCACCACTTGAACCTACACTGGAAATAATCTGGAGCGGGAAAGTCAAGAACGATGATGCAAAGATTACCGGAATAACTCCCGACGGATTAATTTTAAATGGAATATAAGTACTCTGTCCACCGTACATTTTTCGGCCAACTACGCGTTTAGCATAGTGAACTGGAATTTTACGTTCGCCGGACTGTTCATATACTACAAGTGCAATTATTCCAAAGAACATGAGAATAACTACGATTACTGCAACTGCGTTGATTTCGTGGCTGCGAACTTTTGATACAAGTTCAATAACAGCGTGTGGAAGACGAGCAACGATACCTGCGAAAATGAGAATTGAAATTCCGTTTCCGATACCGTGTGCTGTAATCTGATCACCGAGCCATACAGTAATCATGGCACCAGTAGTAACAGTAAGCATTGCAAGCAGCTTAAATGCAAGCTGATTATCCAGAATCATTGCTCCTGGAATACTGTTTGCATAAACAGTTACAGCAAGGGACTGAATCAAACATACAAATACTGTACCGATTCTGGTCCAGGCTGCAAATTTGCGCTGACCTCCATCCTCCTGAACGATACGTTTAAGAGAAGGGAAGATGATCAGCGCAAGCTGCAAAATAATCTGTGTTGAGATGTATGGCATTACACCAAGCATGAACACAGAGAAATTTGAGAATGCACCACCGGCAAAAAAGTCCATATAACTAGCAAATGCGTTCTGACCGTTCTTTGCAAGTTCGTTGAAGTACTGAACCAATGCTCCAGCGTTGATACCAGGGATAGTAAGAACACATCCCAAGCGGTATATTGCGAGAATAGCCAAAGTAAAGAGCAGTCTGTTTCTGAGCTCTTTAATTCTAAACATATTTACAATCGGATTGTTTGCCATGTGTGTCTCCGGTACTTATTGTTATTTAGTTTCAGTTTCAGCAGCAGTTTCTTTAACTGAACCACCGGCTTTTTCGATTTTGGCTTTTGCAGAAGCAGAAACCTTATCTACAGCAACGGTAAGTTTTTTAGTCAAATCACCTGTACCAAGAATCTTAACAGAAGCACTGATCTTGCTGATCAATCCTTTTGCAAAAAGTGATTCGTTGTTTACAGTGTCACCAGCTGAAAACTTTTCTTCAAGAAGAACAACATTCACTACTGAATATTCCTTCTTGAACGGGTAATTAGAGAAACCGCGGTGTGCGATACGGCGGTACAAAGGCATCTGTCCACCTTCGAAACCGATGTATGTTTTGCCACCAGAACGAGACTGCTGTCCCTTGTTTCCTTTTCCTGCAGTTGTTCCACGACCTGATGAAGAACCGCGGCCAACAATGCGTCTTTTCTTGTTAGCACCTTCTGGTGCGCTCAAAATAAAATCTGCCATTATTTTACTTCCTCGATAGTAATCAGGTGTGATACAGCATCAGCCATTCCGAGAATAGCCGGTGTTGCTTCCAACACATTTGAAGAGTTGATCTTTTTAAGACCAAGACTGCGAACAGTTGCTACTTTTGCAGGTTTCTGTCCGATTGTACTTCTTACGAGAGTAACTTTAATTTTCTTAGCCATGATTAACCCCACATTTCCTGCAGAGATTTACCTCTGTTAGCTGCAACAGCCTTTGCATCCATAAGATTTTCAAGAGCTGAGAATGTTGCACGTACTACATTGACCGGGCTTGATGAACCCAAAGACTTGGAAATAACGTCTGTTGCTCCAATTGCATCCATGATTGCGCGAACTGGACCACCAGCGATGATTCCAGTACCGGCACAAGCTGGTTTTAACAAGATTGAAGAACTCTTGTATTTTCCAAGCATTTCGTGTGGAAGAGTACCATTCTTTACAGGAACTGTAATGAGGTTTCTCTTAGCCTTGTCAATGCTCTTTCTAATAGCTTCAGATACGTCATTAGCTTTACCAAAACCGTATCCTACGCGACCTTTTCCATCGCCTACAACTGTAAGAGCTGAGAATGACATACGGCGTCCACCTTTTACGGTTTTAGCTGTACGATTCAATCTTACGAGCTTTTCAACGAATTCCTTCTGTTCTTTTTC
Organism: Treponema sp.; assembly: GCA_003447785.1. GTDB lineage: Bacteria > Spirochaetota > Spirochaetia > Treponematales > Treponemataceae > Treponema_D. The sequence goes on along the minus strand of DLYJ01000092.1, from coordinate 8,989 downwards.
TTTATCGAACTTATTCTGGCGTTCCATAGAGTCTCCTAGAAAATGATCCCGGCTTTACGAGTTCCATCTGCAAGGGCTTTTACAACACCATGATACAGATATCCGTTGCGGTCAAAAACTACAGTTGTAATTTTTTTGTCCTGAAGACGCTTTCCAAAAGCTTCACCGATTTTAGCGGCACCTTCTACATTAGGTTTGATGCCGGCAAATTCTTTTTCCAGAGTGGAAATAGAAGCCAATGTAACGCCTTCTTCATCATCAATTACCTGAGCGTAAAGATTACAGTTGCTGCGTGTTACAGTTAAACGTGGGCGAGCAGCTGTTCCGTAAACAGTCTTACGAATATGAACTTTACGATGCAGGCGCTTTCTTGCTTTATCATTAAGTTTCTTAAACATATGCTACACCTTATTTTACGCCGGTCTTTCCGACTTTGCGTCTAATTGTTTCGTTTTCATAGCGAATACCCTTTCCCTTGTAAGGTTCTGGCATACGCAATTTACGAATCTGAGAACTGAATTCTCCGACCAACTGTTTGTCAATACCGGAAATTGTAACTTTTCCAGCAGCATCTGCTGTAACAGTAAGTCCTTCCGGAATCAAAGCGATAAAGTCAGAAGAATAACCAAGGTTCATAACCAGGTTCTTTCCCTGAACTTCAGCTCTGTAACCTACACCATTGATTATAAGTGACTTGCTGAAACCAGCAGTAACACCTGTAACCATATTGTGAATCAATGCGCGGTACAAACCATGAGCTGCACCAGCTTCTTTTGATTCATCTACCGGTTTAACAGTAAGAGCACCGTCTTTAACTTCTACAGTCACTTTGTCATTAATGTGCTGTTTAAGTTCACCTTTTGGTCCCTTAACTGAAATTTCACCAGCGTTAACCGAGATTGTAACTCCTGCAGGAATTGTAACAGGAAGCTTACCAACTTTAGACATATCTTCCTCCTATTACCAAACCTTGCAAACGAGTTCTCCGCCGATCATTTTTTCGCTTGCTTTCTTACCGGTTGTTACACCAGAAGAAGTTGAAACGATCAATGTACCGTATCCGTTAAGAACACGTGGCAGATCTTTGTAACCTGAATAAATGCGGCGGCCCGGTGTTGAGATTTTTTCAATACCGTGAATAACCGGAGCATTTGCTTCGTCGTATTTCAGGAAAATACGGATGATCGAACGACCTTCTTCCTGTACTTTCTTGAAGTTTTTAATATAACCTTCTGTTTTAAGGATCTTAACAATTTCAAGCTTGAGTTTAGATGTAGCAACATCTACTTTCTCGTGGCGAGCCTGAACAGCGTTGCGAACCTTAGTAAGCATATCTGCTATTGGGTCTGATGCACTCATTCTACTTCCTCCACTACCAACTTGATTTTGTTACGCCTGGTAAAAGGCCTTCGCTTGCCAACTTGCGGAAGCAGAGACGACACATCTTAAACTTACGCAAATATCCGCGTGGACGACCACAAATCTGACATCTGTTATAGCTACGAGTGCTATAGCGAGGTGTACGATTTGCTTTGATAACCATTGATTTCTTAGCCATGATTCCTCACCTACTTTCTGAAAGGCATTCCGAACTTGGTAAGCAATGCACGACCTTCAGCATCTGTGCGAGCGCTTGTTACAATCGAGATGTTCATACCAGCAATCTTTACGATTTTGTCGAAGTCGATTTCTGGGAAGATAATCTGTTCTGTAATACCAAGAGAGAAATTTCCGTGTCCGTCAAAACCAGTTGCCTTGATTCCGCGGAAATCCTTAACACGAGGTAATGCTACATTGATAAGGCGGTCCAAAAATTCATACATAATTGTTCCGCGCAATGTAACCATTACACCAACTTCATTGCCCTCACGAAGTTTAAAGTTAGCAATACTCTTCTTAGCCTTAGTCTTAACAGCGTGCTGTCCAGTAATCTGAGTCAAATCAGTTACTGCGGCGTCAAGGAGTTTCTTGTTAGTGAGAGCTTCGCCAACACCCATGCTTACTACTACTTTTTTGATAGCAGGAATCTGCATTACGGATGTGTAACCGAGTTCTTTGAAGAGCTCAGGAGCGATAGTGTCCTTATAGACTTTCTTAAGCCGTGGTACGTACTTATCCATTACAGTGCTTCTCCACACTTGCGGCAAACGCGAGTTTTCTTGTCGCCGCTAATTTTATAGCCAATTTTTGTCGGACCGCATTTTTTACATACGATCGCGATATTCGAAATGTTCAGCGGAGCTTCAATCTCAACGATTCCGCCCTGATCCTGCTGTGAGCGCTTTCTCATGGCCTTTTTAACCATGTTTACGCCAGATACAATAACTGCATCCTTTTTAGCGATCACGCGTACAACAGATCCACGCTTACCTTTGTCTTTTCCAGCGATTACCTGTACAGTATCGTCTTTACGGATTTTAAATTTCTTTTCCATATTCAATACTCCTTACAGAACCTCTGGAGCGAGTGATACAATCTTCATAAAGTCCATATCACGAAGCTCGCGTGCTACAGGTCCGAAAATACGTTTTCCTTTTGGGTTTTTATCAGCATCAACGATAACGCAGGCGTTGTCATCGAAACGGATATAAGTTCCATCAGGACGGCGGTATTCTTTCGATACACGAACGATTACAGCCTTTTCTACTGAACCTTCTTTAATTGTAGATGTAGGAATGGCTTCCTTAACAGCTACAACAACAATGTCACCGATTCCGGCATAACGGCGATGTGAGCCACCGAGAACCTTGATTACCTGAACAACTTTGGCACCAGAGTTATCAGCAACATTCAATTTTGATTGCATCTGCAGCATTTTCTAACTCCTTAAGCCTAACGTGCTCTTTCAATTACTTCTGCAAGTCTCCAGCATTTATCTTTGCTGATTGGACTGCATTCAATGATGCGAACTGTGTCACCAATGTGTGCATCGTTCTTTTCATCATGTGCCTTACACTTCTTAGTACGTGTAACATATTTCTTATAAAGTGGATCCATACGCTTTGTGTTGATTGAAACAACGATGGTTTTGTCCATTTTGTCGCTTGTTACGATACCAACAAATGAGCGTTTAGCTCCCTTTTTAGTCTGAACTTCCTGTTCTGCCACGGGTCAGCTCCTACTTAGTCTGTCCGGCAATTTCTTTTGCACGGATGAGCGTATTGAGTGTCGCAATTTCGCGGCGCATTGTACGCTTCTGCATCGGGTTATCTACATGGCCCATTACCATCTGGAAACGGAGGTCCATGTATTTTTGTTTCATGTCATTGCGTTCAGCTACCAACTCAGCGTAAGACATTTCTTTTACATTCTTTTTCTTTGAATTAGCCATATCTTACTCCTTAGTCAATTGTTGGTTTGAATGCAATTTTTGTTCTGATTGGGAGCTTTGCAGCTGCAAGCGTAAGAGCTTCTTCTGCAAGCTTAATATCAATTTCACCAACTTCAAACAGGATTACACCCGGTTTAATATTTGCGGCCCAGAATTCTGGAGAACCTTTACCCTTACCCATGCGGACTTCCGATGGTTTTTTAGTAATAGGTTTATCTGGGAATACACGCAACCAAACTTTACCTTTACGTTCAAGTTTACGGTTAATAGCAACACGAGCTGCTTCGATATGGCGAGCCTGAAGCCAAACTGGTTCAAGTGCTACGAGAGCAATCTGACCAAAATCGATATGGTTTGCACGTGTAGCGTTTCCTTTAACTGTACCGCGCTGTACCTTACGGTGAATAACTCTTTTAGGACTAAGCATTTACGTTACTCCTTTGAAGAATCTGCGCGAGCAGGGCGTTTAGCTTTTGAACCGTCAGCCTGACCACGATTCTGTCTTGGTCTGCGAACAAGCTGTCCGGCATCTTCATTCTTTTCATGACCGTAGTTCATTCCGTTGTATACCCATACTTTAATACCGATTTTTCCGTATGTTGTATGAGCTTCGAATGTACCGTAATCGATGTCTGCACGGAGAGTGTGGAGAGGAACACGTCCTTCCTTATGCTCTTCTGAGCGACTCATATCGGCACCACCGAGACGTCCTGACAAACGAATCTTGATTCCCTGTGCTCCGCCTTTCATAGCGTTTGATGAAGCCTGTTTGAGGGCCTTGCGGAATGAACCGCGTCCTGCAAGCTGGCGTCCAACATTCTGTGCAATAAGTGACGCATTGATGTCGGCACGTTTAACTTCCTTGATCTTAATCTGAACTTTCTTAGTCAACTGTGCCTGGATTTCTGCGCTTATCTTTTCGATATTTGCACCTTTCTGTCCAATAATAACACCTGGGCGTGCTGTGTGAATTACAATTGTAACACGCTGAGGGTGACGAATAATTTCGATTTCTGCAATATCTGCATTCTGGCATTCTGGTAAAGCTGTTACCATCTTGCGGATTTTAATATCTTCAAGAACCAGGTCTGCATAGTCACGAGGACCTGCATACCAGCGAGACTGCCAAGTCTTGTTAATTCCAAGACGCAAACCGATAGGATTTACTTTCTGACCCACTTTATTCCCCCGCCTTCTCGTCAACAATGACGGTGATATGACACATACGCTTTAAGAGCTGATCTGCACGGCCGCGAGCGCGGAACCATACTCTCTTAAGTCTCGGACCTTCGTCAATGCGAATTTCCTTAACATAAAGCGAATCTTCATCAAGTTTCTTGTTAGCATACAAAGCGTTTGCAACAGCTGATTTAAGAGTTCCTTTAATCAACTCTGCACCCTTCTGTGGCATGTTATCAAGAATTGCCATAGCCTCAGAGCAAGACTTCTGATTGATTACATGAGCTACAGGGCGAACCTTTGTAGGAGATGCAATCAGGAATTTTGTAGTGGCTACATAACCTTTATTTTCTGCCATCGTATCCACCTTTACTTAGCACCAGCGCCTTTGTCTGTGCCGCCATGTCCCTTGAACGTACGAGTTGGAGCAAATTCGCCGAGCTTGTGGCCAACGAGATTTTCAGTAACGTATACAGGAATCCATGACTTACCATTGTAAACACTGATAGTGTTTCCAACCATTTCTGGAATGATTGTAGAGCAGCGAGAATATGTTTTGATCATTTTCTTGTCTGACTCTTTATTCATTTCAATTACTTTCTTGTAAAGACTCTTTTCAATAAAAGGTCCTTTCTTAACTGATCTTGACATTGTTAACTACTCCTACTACTTCTTACGGCGTGAAACAATGAAACGGTTAGAAGGCTTTCTCTTATTGCGAGTCTTATAACCTCTACAAGGCTGACCCCAAGGAGTAACTGGGTTACGTCCTTTACCAGCACCTTCACCACCACCAAGTGGATGATCAACTGGGTTCATAGCCATACCGCGAACGGTAGGTCTGATACCAAGCCAGCGACTGCGTCCGGCTTTACCAAGCTGAGTGTTCATACGATCTTCGTTTCCAACTACACCGATTGTTGCATAGCATTTACCAAGAACACGGCGTGTTTCACTTGAAGGAAGACGAATGATTACATATTCACCATCTTTAGCTGCTACGAGAGCAGATGCACCAGCAGAACGGGCAAGCTGTCCGCCGCGGCCGAGTGTAAGTTCGATGTTATGAACTGTAAATCCTACAGGAATAGCTTCAAGAGGAAGTGCATTTCCAACAGTTGGAGCTGCGTTTTCGCCAGACATGATTTTCTGTCCAACTACAAGACCTTTTGGAGCGATAATATAGCGTTTTTCGCCGTCTGCATAATAGATCAAAGCGATGTTAGCACTGCGGTTTGGATCATATTCGATTGTACGAACAGTTCCAGGAATACCGTGCTTGTTGCGTTTGAAATCAATTACGCGATACTTTCTTTTGTGTCCGCCGCCCTGATGACGTACAGAAATACGTCCACCAGCACCGCGTCCACCGTTTGATTTAAGACCTGATACCAGACTTTTTTCGGGTTTATCGGTTGTCAGTTCTTCTCTTACCAAATCAATACGGGTACGTGTACCTGCTGTATATGGTTTAAAAACTTTAAGAGCCATCTGGTTCCCCTTAATTTACGAAGGCTTATACGCCTTCGAATACCTTAATTGTTTCACCTGGAGCAACTCTAACGATTGCTTTTTTCCAGTCGGCTGTCTTTCCTGGTTTACCACGAAGACGTTTTACTTTGCCGAGAACATTTACAGTTGTGATTTTAACAACTGTAACACCGAAGAGTTTTGATACTGCTTCTTTAATCTGTGTTTTGCTTGCTGAAGGCTGTACTTTGAATACATATTTTCCTTCATCACGCAAAGCAGTTGCTTTTTCTGACAGTACTGGCTCAATAAGAACATCATTCAAACTTGTCATTATTTAGCCTCCTCTTCTTTATAGAATTCTGAAAGATTTTTAGCTGCTGATTCGAGCATGATAACTTTTCTTCCGTAGAAGAGGTCATGTGCACGAAGGCGGTTGTATGACAAGAAGTAAACATTGTGGATATTGCGTCCAGCCTGTTTAATTTTTGCATCGTTATCTTTAAGAATGATGACTGTGCGTTCGTCCTTAGCGAAGTTGTTAAGGATTTTTACCAAGTCTTTTGTTTTTCCGCTTTCAACAGTGAAATCTTCAACAACAGTAAGTCTGTCGCTCTGTGCCTGAAGACTCAGGATTGATTTCATTGCAAGGCGTTTTACCTTTTTAGGAAGTGCATAGCTGAAGTCGCGTGTTTTTGGTCCAAAAATTGTACCGCCGCCAACATTGATTGGAGACTTTTTATCACCACGACGAGCATGACCTGTGCCCTTCTGTTTGTACGGTTTTGCGTTAGATCCGTGTACTTCAGAACGAGTCTTTGTACATGCTGTTCCAACACGTTTATTTGCTAATTCGTTATTGATGGCATAATAAATAACATCTTCATTTACTGGAAGTCCGAAAATGCTATCATCAAGCGTAATAGTGCGCAGTTCTTTACCATCGGTTGAAAAAACTTTCTTATCCATTTCTCATTTCCTCCGGATTATTTCTTTACTGCGGACTTGATAATAAGTGTGCAGTCTTTAACTCCTGGAACTGCTCCACGTACCATAATAACCTTAAGTTCAGGATCAATCTTAACGATTTTGAGGTTCTGAACAGTTACACGTTCAAAGCCCATGCGGCCAGGCAACTTAATATTTTTTACACTGTGTCCCGGTGTAGTACAGTTTCCTGTTCCACCTGGTTCACGATGAAATTTTGAACCGTGAGTTGCACGTCCACCATGGAAGCCCCAGCGTTTCATAACACCCTGGAATCCCTTACCTTTTGAAGTTGCTGTAACATCAAGGTATGATGTTTTTTCAAACAACTCAAGACCAATCTGATCACCGACTTTTACTTCTTTTTCGAATTCTCTAAATTCTTTCAAATGACGTTTCGGTGAAACATTTTCAGGAAACTGACCTTTGTAAGCTTTGTTAACTTTTGATTCTTTAACATCTTCGATGCCAAGAACAACAGCATCGTAGCCGTTAGCTTCCTTTGTTTTTGTAGCAATAACTGTATTCGGTTCTACATGGATCACGGTTACTGGTGTCAGCTCGCCGTTGTCGTCGAATACCTGTGTCATTCCTACTTTTTTTGCAATCAGACCTTTCATTCTGATATTTCTCCTATAGAAGAAAACGCCCGTTTTCTTCTTCATCGGCCGCCATCCCTGATCCAAGGGACCGTTACCGTTTTTTCAGTAAGTTTTAGTTGCAACGCAACCGAAAATCCTTACTGTTTAATTTCTACGTCTACACCGGCAGGCAATTCAAGTTTCATCAATGAATCCATAACATCTGCTGTTGGATTCAGGATGTCAATAAGACGTTTGTGAGTTCTCATTTCAAACTGTTCACGAGACTTTTTGTTAACGTGTGGTGAACGAAGAACTGTTACCTTATTGATTCTTGTAGGAAGTGGAACTGGTCCTGAAACCTTAGCTCCAGCTTTCTGTACTGTCTGTACGATGGCTTTTGCGCTCTGATCGATCAGCTCTACATCAAATGCACGAAGTCTGACACGAATTTTTCCGTTAGCCATTATTTTCTCCAATAACAGAGATGCGGCTTTTTACCGCATCCCTGTAATTTACGATTAAAACTATTCGATAATCTTTGTAACCTGTCCAGAAGCGATTGTACGACCGCCTTCACGGATAGCAAGTTTAAGACCTTCGTCCATAGCGATTGGGTGAATAAGTTCACCAATAATCTTAACGTTGTCGCCTGGTTTAACCATGTCTGTTCCTGGTTCGAGTTCTACAGTACCTGTGATATCTGTAGTTCTGAAGTAGAACTGTGGGCGATAACCTGTAAAGAATGGGCTGTGGCGTCCACCTTCTTCCTTAGAAAGAACGTAGATCTGAGCTTCGAATTTTGTGTGTGGGTGAATTGAGTTAGGAGCAGCGAGAACCTGTCCGCGTACAACGTCTTTCTTTTCAACACCACGGAGGAGGATACCAACGTTATCACCAGCGATACCCTGATCCAAAGTCTTCTGGAACATTTCGATACCAGTAGCTGTTGTATCCTGTGTTGGGCGGATACCTACGATCTGTACAGGGTCGTTGAGGTTGATTACACCGCGTTCGATACGACCTGTTACTACAGTACCACGTCCAGAGATTGTGAAGATGTCTTCGATTGGCATCAAGAATGGTTTCTGATCATCGCGAACTGGATCATCGAACCATGTATCCATTGCAGCGAGCAATTCTTCGATACATTTTGTATCTTCAGCAGAAGCGCCGTCCTGGAGAGCTTTGAAAGCAGATCCCTTGATGATTGGTGTGTCAGCAGAGAAGCCGTATTTCTGGATTGTATCTTTAACGTCTTCTTCTACGAGCATCAACATTTCTTCATCGCCGTCGAGCTGGTCAACTTTGTTGAGGAATACGATGATCTTTGGTACACCTACCTGACGAGCAAGCAAAAGGTGTTCTTTTGTCTGAGCCATAACACCATCAGTAGCTGCGATTACAAGAATAGCACCATCCATCTGAGCGGCACCAGTAA
>DLYJ01000148.1:266-2733 GCA_003447785.1 Treponema sp. | reverse complement strand
GCATAAGCAATCAAAGCAATGTTTGCGCTGCGGTTTGGATCATATTCAATAGTCTTGACAGTTCCAGGAATACCGTGCTTATTGCGTTTGAAATCGATTACGCGATACTTTCTTTTGTGTCCGCCACCCTGATGTCGCACTGTAATGCGGCCCTGAGAGTTGCGTCCAGCATTAGACTTCAGACCTGATACCAGTGTTTTTTCGGGTTTATCTGTTGTCAGTTCTTCTCTTACCAAATCAATACGGGTACGAGTACCTGCTGAATATGGTTTAAAAACTTTAAGAGCCATCTGGTTCCCCTTAATTCACGAAGGCTTAAACGCCCTCGAATACCTTAATGGTTTCGCCAGGAGCAAGACGAACAATTGCCTTTCTCCAGCTGGCAGTTCTACCAGGTTTACCACGAACCCGTTTTTCCTTGCCAGAAACATTGATAGTTGTGCAGTTCACAACATTTACATTGAAGAGCTTTGCTACAGCGTCTTTAATTTGAAGCTTTGTAGCAGCGGGTGCAACTTTGAAAACATACTTACCCTGCTCGCGCAAAGCAGTAGCTTTTTCTGAAAGTACAGGCTCAATAAGAACATCATGCATATCCATAATTATTTAGCCTCCTCTTCAACTTTGTAGAATTCTGAAAGATTCTTTGCAGCACCTTCAAGAAGGATAACCTTTCTTCCGTAGAAGAGGTCATGTGCACGAAGGCGGTTGAATGACAAGAAATGCAGGTTGCGGATGTTTCGTCCAGCCTGTTTGATTTTTTTGTCGTCGTCTTTCAAGATAATGACTGTTCGTTCATCTTTAGCGAAGTTGCTAAGGATTTTAACCAAGTCTTTTGTTTTTCCGCTCTCAACAGTGAAATCTTCGACAACTGTAAGTCGGTCGCTCTGAGCCTGAAGGCTCAAGATTGATTTCATAGCAAGGCGTTTTTCTTTCTTTGGAATTGAGTAGCTGTAATCGCGTGGCTTAGGTCCAAAGATTGTACCGCCGCCAACATTGATTGGTGATTTTTTATCACCACGGCGTGCATGACCTGTACCCTTCTGTTTGTACGGCTTTGCATTTGAGCCATGAACTTCAGCACGAGTTTTTGTACAAGCAGTTCCAACGCGCATATTTGCTAATTCATTTGTGATGGCGTAGTAAATGACATCTTCGTTTACAGGAAGTCCGAACACTTTATCATCAAGATTGATTGTGCGGAGTTCTTTACCATCGATTGAATAGACTTTCTTTTCCATTTGTGCTTATTCCCTCGATTATTTCTTGACCGCAGACTTGATAATCAGCGTGCAGTTTTTATTTCCTGGGACAGCCCCACGAACCAACACAACTTTGAGTTCCGGATCGATTTTAACGATTTTAAGATTCTGTACCGTAACTCTTTCAGATCCCATGCGACCAGCCATTTTAATGTTCTTCATGCTGTGTCCTGGTGTAGTACAATTTCCTGTACCACCTGCTTCTCGATGGAACTTAGAACCGTGTGATGCACGACCACCATGGAAGCCCCAGCGTTTCATAACGCCCTGGAATCCCTTACCTTTTGAAGTTGCTGTAACATCAAGGAATGCAGTTTTTTCAAACAATTCAAGACCAATCTGGTCTCCAACTGCAACTTCTTTCTCGAAGTCTCTGAATTCTTTCAGATGACGCTTCGGTGAAACATTTTCTGGAAACTGACCTTTGTATGCTTTGTTGACCTTAGATTCTTTCATGTCCTCAAGGCCAAGAACAACAGCATCATAACCGTTAGCTTCCTTGGTTTTTGTAGCAATAACTGTATTCGGTTCAACTTGGATCACGGTTACTGGTGTCAGATTTCCGTTTTCGTCGAATACCTGTGTCATTCCTACTTTTTTTGCAATCAGACCTTTCATTCTGATATAACTCCTATAGAAGAAACTCTGTTCCTTCTTTTCGGCCGCCATCCTGGATCCACAGGACCGTACCGTTTATTCAACAGTAATCCAGCTGCAACGCAGTTTAGGACTTACTGTGTAATTTATCGAAATTACTGTTTAATCTCGACGTCTACACCGGCTGGCAATTCAAGCTTCATCAATGAATCCATAACATCTGATGATGGATCCAAGATGTCGATAAGGCGTTTGTGAGTTCTCATCTCGAACTGCTCACGTGACTTTTTGTTAACGTGTGGTGAGCGGAGAACTGTTACCTTATTGATTCTTGTTGGCAGAGGAATTGGTCCTGAAACCTTTGCCCCTGCCTTCTGAACAGTCTGCACGATGGCTTTTGCACTCTGGTCAATCAACTCTACATCAAATGCTCGAAGTCTGACACGAATTTTGCTGTTAGCCATTTTAATTTTACTCCATTAGAAGTTTTGTAAAAGAACTTTTAGCAGGGAGCCGACAAGCGGCTCCCTGTAATTGAATCGCTAGCCTACTAAAAGACTATTCGATGATTTTTGTAACCTGACCAGAAGCGATTGTGTGACCGCCTT
>DLYJ01000148.1:0-200 GCA_003447785.1 Treponema sp. | reverse complement strand
AGCTTGAGACCCTCGTCCATAGCGATTGGGTGGATAAGCTCACCAATGATTTTTGTGTTGTCGCCTGGTTTAACCATGTCTGTTCCAGCTGGCAATTCAACAGTACCTGTGATGTCAGTTGTTCGGAAGTAGAACTGTGGTCGGTATCCAGTGAAGAATGGGCTGTGGCGTCCACCTTCTTCCTTTGAAAGAACGTAGAT
>DLYJ01000044.1:1529-5056 GCA_003447785.1 Treponema sp. | reverse complement strand
GCTGTAAAAGCAATGCACAACTTCCACATTGACCACATGGGAATCAATGCAAAGAACGAAAAAGAAGCTCTTGAAATCGCAAAACAGTTCGAACTGTTCGGTTTTGCTTCAAAAATCGGCAACTCTTCAATCTTCGCTTCTGAACAGGTTGAAATCATGAAGGAAAACGGCCGCGGAACAAACGGTCACATTTCTATGGTATGCAACAACGTTGAACGCGCACTCGCATTCCTCAAACCATACGGCTTCAAACCTGTAATGGAAACAGCTAAATGGATGGGAAAACCAAACGAATCTCCACTCAAGGTTGTTTACCTTGACAAAGAAGTTGGCGGATTCGCAATCCACCTCAAAAGAGCGTAAGCTGTAACAGTCCGGTTGCGGAACTTTCCCGCACCGCTCTGAAGGATACCGTCCCTGATGGGGCGGTATTTTTTTTGCCCGTCACGCCGTCTGACCCGTCACGCCCTTCGTTAAGTTCTAGGATAAAACTACATTTTATGAAGCACATAGCGGACCTTTCCTACAACAGTAAAGTCGTCACTCTGTGTGCTTTCCGTCATTGTCTTGTAGCGCGGATTGTCAGAAATTATCTGAACCTTATCGTTTGTAAACTGGAGCCGCTTTACAAAGCCTGAACTCTGGTAAGTTATAATGTAAACACCGTCCCCGTCATAACCGTTTTTATCGCAGATAATCGTGTCGCCGTCAAACAGGGTTGGTTCCATTGAGTCTCCCTTTACACGGCAGGCGGCCAGGTTTTTACCGTAGCGGGCAAGTTCCCCGGGCACCGAAATATATTCCTTTACTTCTTCATCATCCGGAATAAACTGCCCCTTTCCGGCAGAAAAAGCCTGGTCCATCACAGGAATCACCATTACATCGTTTTTCAAAATTGAATCAAGCTGTTCTTCTTCTACACCAAAAAACTGTTCAACCGAAAGCCCCAAAACCTTCAGAAGGCGCAGGGTTTCTTCTATCGTCGGAAAACGTCCCTTGTAAATGCGGTTACGCGTAGACTGCAGCGAAACATAAGCTTTTTTGCACAGATATTCCTGTGTCATTCCAAGATTAAGACGAATGGATTCAAGTTTATGCCAGAATTCTTTTGCTTCCATAAAAACCTCGACGAAAGTATAACATATATTCAGGTTTTTGCAAATAAGTATTCCGTTTGATTATTTTACTTGACTTTAAACTATTCCATTTGTATCATATTCAGTATGAAGACCACCGGATTTGCAAGCCCTGCTACCGAATATGAGCAGGAGAGAGTTGATTTTAACAGAGCGCTACGCCCCTTTCCCGCAAGTGAATTTGAATTTCGTTTCAAAGGCCACGACATGGAATCCCACCACATCCAGGACGGCGACCTGCTTATTATTGACCGCTCCCGCAAACCTTCGGACGGCTGCATCGCGGTGGTTGTTTTTGAAGGCGGCTTTTTATGCAGGCAGATTCTGTTTTCTAAAAAGTGGAATTGTTATGTTTTTTTGAATGGAGGCAGATGGGAACGGGTAACCGAGATTTTTGGAGTTGCAACCTATAATATCCACACACTTGGCGGAAGGCAGCTTTGATTTTACACGTAGATGCAAATTCATTTTATGCTTCCTGCGAAAGACTTTTCAGACCGGACCTCCGCAACAGGCCGGTAGTTGTTCTTTCCAACAATGACGGTATCATCATCGCCCTCACCCAGGAAGCAAAGGACATCGGGCTCAAACGGGGAGACGCGTATTTTAAGGTAAAGGATTTTTGCAAAAGTCACGGAGTAGAAGCATTTTCCAGCAATTACACGCTGTACGCGGATATGTCATTCCGGCTGAACAGTATCTATTCGCTTTTTGCCGAACGCTGCGAGATTTATTCAATCGATGAAAGTTTTTTGTATCTTCCGGACCTTGTAAATCTTGAATACACAAAATTCGCCCGGTTTCTGAAAAAACTCGTCTGGCAGCAGACCGGCATTCCCGTGTCCGTCGGAATCGCACCTACAAAAACCCTCGCAAAGCTCTGCAACAAAATGGCAAAAAAACACGGCGGAGTTTTTAACTGGAACGAGTGTAACAGGGAACAGACGCTTAAAGACTACAAGGTGGAAGACATATGGAATATCGGTCGTGCAAAGTCAGCGTGGCTCCGGCAGAACGGCGTGATGAACGCATTTTCCCTTGCACACTTTCCGCTGGACAGGGCAAAAAAACACCTTACAATTACGGGCGTAAACACCATTCTTGAATTAAATGGAAAGGAGGCGGTATTTTTTGTTGAAAGAATCAGGTCAAAAAACATATGTTCGTCCAGGAGTTTTCAAAAGGCCGTAACAAACCTTGCCGAACTTAAACGGGCAATGACGTATTTTTGTTCCATCGCCGTACAGAAACTCCGCGAAGAAAAACAATGCTGCAAAAGCATCTATGTTACCCTTGCAACTGCAGCCCCCTTTGATACGGACTTTGACCCCGAGATTCATTATTTTAACGGAGCGGGAGTCCGCCTTCCCTCCCCTACAAGTTATCTTCCGGCCATAGTCCAAAACGCAGAAAAACTGCTGGAGTCAATTTACAGGCCCTGTTACGGCTACAGAAAGGCTTCCGTAAATCTCCTTGAACTTGCAGAAGAAGACCGCTCACCCTGTTTGTTTGAGACAGAAGTTGAAGTTCAGGAAAAAAAGTACGGCAGGATAATGGACTGCCTGATGCAGGTCAGTGACTCATACGGAAAGGACAGCCTGATAATGGCAGGACGCGCTTCTTCCAGACCGGACGAAAACTGGCAGTTAAAGCGGGACTTAAAAAGCCCGCACTACACTACTGATTTGAGCGGTCTTCCGGAAGCAACTTAGATTCGCGGTCCTTAAGATAAACAAGATAGGAAACGTTCAGGATGATTCCAAAAACGGTAGCCAGTGGAGTTGCGAAACCGACAAGAAAAAGGGACGCACCGGGGATCCGGCTCAAAAAGAAGGAAACCGGAATACGGACAACGAAGGTCTGGAGCAGTCCCTGAATCGCAACAAACAGAGTTTTTCCACGCCCGTTAAAATAGCCCATCATACAAAAACTGAATCCGACGAGCACACAATCAAGGGAATAGGATTTAAGATAGTTTGCGGCAGCCTTCTGAACTTCAACATCGGTTGTAAAAAATGAGGCAAGAGTCTGGCCCTTAAAAAAGCCGAGCAAAAACATAATAAGACCGATTCCGACGGTAAAACATATTCCGCAGAGCATTCCGCTGAGGGCACGCCTGTTGTCACCGGCCCCGATGTTCTGCGCACTGAATGCGGATTCGGCTGCGATAAATGCCCCCGGAACAATGAACATAATTGCGCAGATTTTTTCGCCTACGCCGACACCGGCAGAAGCAACAAGACCAAAGGCGTTCAAAATCGCAAGAATTATCATAAAACTTACGCCGGTCAACGCTTCCTGAGCTGCAATGGGAGTTCCGTATTTTAAGATTTTTCCGGATTCAACAAAAGCAGGCCTGTAATTTTGTCTTTCGGCTTTAAAGCCAAAACC
>DLYJ01000044.1:0-1403 GCA_003447785.1 Treponema sp. | reverse complement strand
GCCGCTCCTGAACTTGCCATTCCGAATTTTCCGACAAAGAGCAGATCGCCAAAAATATTCATAACACAGGCGATTCCCATCAAAATCAATGGAGTTTTAGAATCCCCCATTCCGCGGAAAAGCCCGCTAATTGAATTGAACAGGACGATAAAAATAATTCCAAAGCCACAGATTCTGATATAACTGACAGTCGCACCAAAGGCTTCTGCAGGAGCGTTCATCACGGACGCAATCCACGGAGCTAAAACTGAGATTACAAGTGTCAGTACTCCCCCGAGAATTACAAAGAGCAGAAATGAAGAAGCAACCGTACGGGCAGCACCATTATAATTTTTTGCTCCGATATAATGTCCCATCAGAACAGTACAGCCGGTCGTGAGCCCAAAAATAATTCCCATAATGGTCTGCAATGTCATCGAACCTGTCGCAACGCCGGACACGCTGACCGCATCACTGAACTGCCCAACCACGAGCAGGTCCACAGTTCCATAAAGCGCCTGCAGCAGGTTAGCCCCCAGAATCGGCAGCGCAAACTTAATCAGCTTCTTAAAAACAGGCCCTGTTGTTAAATCGGTGGATATCATACTAGAATTGAATAACTTCCATGAGGGATTTTACGCCGTTTCGGACACAGTCATCGCATTCGCAGAGAACTTTTCCGGTGTGCTTTAATTCCGCCGCCATCCCGGCGCGTTCTTCCATAGTCATATTGGTACCTCTATTAAAATATATATATGGAATTAATAGAGTTCAAGTTTTTTGAATTCAAAAAAAATCCGCCCGCTTCAGAGCAGGACGGATTAATTGAATTATGCACCGTGGTAATTAATTAAGGTTGTGATTTTGAGCGGCGCAAGTTTTTTGTCGTAGTTCAAATCAGGAAGGCCGATGATTCCGAAGGCGTCTGTTGCTTCTGCCCCGCCCTGACTTACAAGTTTGCGTGCGGCTTCGAGAGTTCCACCGGTTGCGATAAGGTCGTCAACCAGAAGGAAGCGCTGGTCTTTTTTTACGTCGGCTTTATGAACTTCAATTTCGGCACTGCCATATTCAAGATCATAAGAAGCTCTGTAAACATCGCCCGGAAGCTTTCCCTTTTTTCTGATAAGCACGAGTGGAATTCCAAGACGTTCGCAGAAAGGAGCGGCAAAAATGAACCCGCGTGACTCAACGGCCCCGACTGCATCAAAGTGCTGGTCTTTGTAAAGTTCAACCATTTTGTCGATACAGTATTTGAATGCCTGCGGATTAGTCAAAACACTTGTAATGTCATAAAAAAGGATTCCCGATTTAGGAAAGTCCTTTACACGTCGTATAGATTGATCCAAAAACTCGTCATTAGTCATAACTTCAGTTTAATGAATTGAACGTAATATGTCGAGAGAAGACAGGCGGATGGCGCACTG
>DLYJ01000227.1:2656-6773 GCA_003447785.1 Treponema sp. | reverse complement strand
GGATTTAACGCAATCGTTGCACAGATTCTCAACATGTACATCATGTTCTCTGTACTTTCTGCATTCAACCTTACACTTACACTTTCATCAATTGCCGGTATGATTCTTACAGTTGGTATGTCAGTAGACGCAAACGTAATTATCTTTGAACGTATAAAAGAAGACCTTGCACTAGGCAAGAGCCGCGCAGCAGCAATTGCTTCCGGATTTGACAATGCGTTCTGGGCAATTATGGACTCTAACATCACAACATTCATCGCAGCCCTCTTCCTTTCACAGTTAGGAACAGGTTCAATTCAGGGCTTTGCTGTATCACTTGCAATTGGTGTATGTTCTTCTGTATTTACAGCTCTTGTTGTATCACGCCTTATCTTCGACTTTAATACTGAAGTAGTCGGAAAAAAGAAGATGAGCATTGGCTGGGGAGTAAAATAATGAAAAAAGTAATTCGTTTTAATAAATTTTTCCCTGTAGCAGTTGTACTCAGTGCTCTGGTTATTATCTCAGGTATTTTTGCACTTTGCACTCGCGGACTTAACTGGGGTCTTGAATTCAAACCGGGTCAGAACATACAGGTTGCTATTTCTAATGTAGAAACTCACGCTGACAATGTGGCAGATGTACTTGCTAAAAAAGACATTAAAGCTTCTGTAAAAGCTGTGGGTGACGCAGATTCATATCAGATCCGCACAGGCGAAGATGAATCAGCTGAATCTAAAATCAAAGATGCTCTTTCTGCCGCATACGGAGAAGCAAATGTAGTTGTTGAACAGAGCCAGGCAATCAGCGCTCAGTTCTCTTCATCACTTATCAAGAACTCAATCATCCTCGTTCTTGCAACATTGGCTTTAATTTTCTTGTACACATTGATCCGCTTTAAGTGGGATTTTGCTCTTGCAGCTGTAATCGCTATTATTCACGATGCTTTGATTATGATTACCTTCCTTTCATGGTCAGGCCTTGAATTTACAACAACTTCTATCGCAGCTATCCTTACAATCATCGGTTACTCAATCAACGCTACAGTCGTTATTCTTGACCGTGTCCGCAGCGACATGAAGGTTGTTGAAGCAAAAAGCTTTACAGACATCCTGAACAGTGCCCTCACAGGTACTTTGAGCCGCTCAATCATTACAACTATTACAACATTGTTTGCAGTTATGGCACTTGTTATCTACACAACAGGTGACATCAAAAACTTTGCAATCGCTCTTGTTGTAGGTCTTATCAGCGGTTGTTACTCTTCTATGTTTATCGCAGGTGCCTTCATCAATGCAGTTCGCAAAAACTGGAAGCCAGCTGCAACAATGCCAAAAGCAAACGTTGTAAAGATGGAAGAATAGTTTAATTCATTCATGATGAACTTAAAGACTGTCCTCTACGGGCAGTCTTTTTTTTGGGCCGGATATCATCATGTGCGGCAATGACATTTGAAACTCCCCGGACTATTTTTATCCAAACTGAATGACCAAAAGCGCGTAAAATGATATATTAGTCGAATGATAGTTTTACGGGCTGAAAAAATGGGATTTTGTGCCGGAGTCAGGCGTGCTGTCGAACTTGCCGACAAAGCCCTCACTCAAAATACTGAAGGCCAGGTTTATACCTTTGGACCTTTGATTCACAATCCTGTTGCCCTTGCTGAACTTGCAGAACGTTCCCTTAAAATCCTCGACGGCAGCCATATCGGCGACCTTAAAAATGGAGACACTGTTTTGATTCGTGCCCACGGTGTTCCGCCTAAAACTCATCATGCCCTTGAATCCAGAGGCGCTAAAATATTGAATGCAACCTGCCCCCTCGTTACCGCAAGCCAGAAGAGGGCAGCGGACTTTGTTCAGAAAGGATTTGCAGTAATCCTTGCAGGAGATAAAAACCACGGCGAAACCACAGGAATTGCAGGCTACGCAGAAGAAGCAATCGCTCATGGTGCAACCGGAAAATTTTATCTGATTCAAAACAGTGAAGAGGCGAGGGAACTTTTTTCAGACGGTGACGTGCCTCAAAACGCAGTTCTTTTGAGCCAGACAACATTCAGCATAAAGGAATTTGATTCAATTTCAGCAATCCTAAGACAAAAGATAAATTCAATTCAAATAATAAGCACAATCTGCCCGGCAACACATGAACGCCAGGACGCCCTTGTAGACCTCTGCGCCCAGGTTGACGGAGTTCTCGTTATCGGCGGTAAAACAAGCGCCAACACAGGCCGTCTCTTTGCTACCGCCCAAAAACTTTGCCCTCACGCTGCCCTCATAGAAACTGCCTCCGAGATTCCGGCGGAGTTTTTTGCCCTTGAGCGTGTCGGGCTGACCGCCGGCGCCAGCACACCTGACAGCGTAATAGACCGTGTGGAAAGCCGCCTGTTAAATGGATGTTAAAGGACCTTAAGATTGTTGCACCTTCTTACTAACTGCACTATAATGTAGAGATTATGAACGGTACACGTTGTTTTACTATGTGTAAGCCTGGGGTGTTAAACCGCAGACTGGTGGGACAGGTTATCAGCCGCCTGGAAAACAAAGGGCTCAAACTTGTGGGATTAAAGCTTATGCAGATTTCCCCGGAGCTTGCAGGTCAGCATTATGCTGAACACAAAGGCAAGTCTTTTTATGACGAACTTGTTTCTTATATCACAAGCGGTCCGGTTGTTGCCATGGTCTGGCAGGGAGACGACTGCGTAACTTTGGTACGCAAGGTTGTTGGTGCCACAAAACCTAGCGAAGCTCAGCCGGGTACAATCCGCGGAGATTTCTGTTCACATACAAATCATAACATTATTCACGCTTCGGACAGCGATGAAAGTGCCGAACGGGAAATCAATCTTTTCTTTAAACCAGAGGAGCTTATTGACTGGAGAGACGAAGCTTCTCTATGGTACTAATTGCCAAAACGGCTTTACAGAGGATTATTATGGAATCAAAAAAAGTTGGTGTCATTGGTGCAGGTGCATGGGGCTCAGGTCTTGCTCAGGCTATTGCCAGAGGCGGACATAAGGTTCAGATGTGGGCCCGGGAACAGGATGTTGTAGATGGCATTAATAACGATCACGAAAACAAAAGATATCTTCCGGGATATCCATTGAGCGAAAATATGACAGCTTCTTCCGACATTAAGGAAGTTGCTTCGGGAAAGGAATTTCTTATTCTTGCAAGCCCGTCTCTTTACCTTGCTTCTACAGCAAAACAGCTCCTTGATGTACCTGATGTTCGGGACGGAAAAACTATAATCGGTGTAATTACAAAGGGCTTTATTACTTCTCCTGAAGGACCAAAACTCGTTCTGGAAACTCTGGAAAACATTCTTCCTCCATGCTACAAGGGAGCACTTGTTTATATCGCAGGTCCAAGCCACGCTGAGGAAGTTGCAATGGGTAAACTTACAGGTCTGATTGCAGCCAGCGAAAACCCTAAAAATTCAATCCGTTTCCGTGATTTGATGCGTGTTCCGGGACTGATGGTATATTCATCATTTGACGTAATCGGTGTTCAGATTTGTGCAGCCGCAAAGAACGTAATCGCTATCGTTTACGGTGCCCTCGACGCAGTTGCCGAACACTCAGACATCTTCGGTGATAACTCAGAAAGCCTTCTCCTGGCAGCCGGACTCAATGAAATCCAGACTCTTGGTATGGCAATGGGCGCAACCCACGCAGAAACATTTACTTCAATCGCAGGTGTGGGAGACCTTGATGTAACCTGCCGTTCAAAGTATGGCCGTAACCGCCGCTTTGGTCAGGACATTATCAAAACTGACATCCTCAAAAAATTCAAAAACCTGGATGATCTTATCAATCGAATCGGCGAAATCGGTTATCTTTCAGAAGGTGCCGTTGCCTGCAAATACGTACACGAAATTGCACAGAAGTACGGACTTCATCTGGTTATTAGCGACGGACTCTACAAAATCCTCAACCGCGAAATTGAACCGATGGACTTTTTGAACAATCTTCTTGCAATGGGTAAAATCAACGGATAATAAAAATGCTTGAAAAACTTACAAACACTTTTGGCAATATTGTAAAAACAATCAGCGGTAAATCCACAATTACCGAAAAGAACATCGAAGAAACTGTTGAACAGATTAAGATGGCCCTCCTGGAAGCCGACGTTAACCT
>DLYJ01000227.1:0-2456 GCA_003447785.1 Treponema sp. | reverse complement strand
CACTCAACGGACCGGATGTTCAGTCGGTAATCCTTCTCCTTGGTTTACAGGGTGCCGGTAAGACTACTGCCGCCCACAAACTTGCCAATCGTCTTGTAAAGGACGGCCGTAGGGTTCTGCTCGTAGCAGACGACCTTGTCAGACCTGCTGCAATTGAACAGTTAAAGGCCCTGGGCCAGAAAATTAATGTTCCTGTTTATTCAGAAGACGGAAACAAAGATGCAGTTAAAGTAAGTAAAAACGCTCTTGATTATGCAAAGAAGAACGGTTTTGATACAGTAATCGTCGATACTGCCGGACGACTTCAGATTGACGAAGACATGATGAAGGAACTTGTTGCAGTTAAAAAGGCAGTAAATCCTGTAGAAACAATCCTCGTTGCAGACGCAATGACAGGTCAGAATGCAGTTGACATTGCGAAGAGTTTTGACGAACAGCTGGGACTTTCCGGTGTAATTCTTACAAAGTTTGACTCAGATGCCCGCGGTGGTGCGGCTCTTTCCCTCAAAACAATTACCGATAAACCTATTTTATTCATCGGTACCGGCGAAAAAACAGACGATTTTGAAGTATTCCATCCGGAGCGCATTGCAAGCCGTATCCTTGGAATGGGTGATATCGTCAGCCTCGTAGAAAAAGCACAGCAGACTGTAGACGAAGAAGAAGCTAAAAAACTTGAAGAAAAAATGGCCCGCAACGAGTTTACTCTGGACGACATGCTGGACCAGTTTGAACGTGTCGGAAAGATGGGAAGCCTTTCTTCAATCATGGATATGATTCCGGGACTTGCCGGACAGGTAGATGAAAGTAAAATCGATATGTCTGGAATGAAACGCCAGAAGGCAATCATTCAGGCGATGACACGTAAGGAACGCAATAATCACCTGATTATCGGACCAAGCCGCCGCAAGCGTATTGCAAAGGGCAGTGGAACAAGCGTTGCCGAAGTAAACAAACTTATCAAGCAGTTTGAAAAGACTAAGCTTACAATGAAAAAGCTTTCTAAAAACCGCGGCATGCAGGCCAAGCTCATGCAGCAGATGGGCCAGATGGGCGGTAAAATGCCAGGCGGATTTCCGGGCTTTTAATTAACAGTCAGTTTAGATACGACCTGTCCTTCCTTTGAATAGGCTTTGACAGGATTTGTCGTGTCTATAAAACTTTTCATTCCTACGTAGTAAGCGTAGTAATAAGTTCCGGCCGGGAGGGGAAGAAGAATTTCATACTTTCCCGGTTGAACTTCTGTCATTTCGTAAATCCAGCTGTCCCAGTCAGTAAATGTGCCTCCCAGGCGCACTTTTTTCCCAGGCTCAGTGTTGCAGACAAATCTTGTAAATCCTTCAGGAACAGTTTCAGTAATATGTTCATGTTCAACAGGCAGTTTAATTTGAGAAAGCTGAACTCCGTTTTCCCAGTCATAGATTGTATTTTCGTTTGTAGGGTCTGTTGTCCATAGGCCGTCGATTATGATTTTGTAAGAGATTGATTCAAGCTTTTTAGGGCGTTCGAGAACGTAAAAGAACCAGGAACCTGTTTCCTTGCCTTCGATATCGTAAGTCCTGCGGATTTTGAATGAGTGAATCTTTGTGTAGTTTTCAAAGTCGAATGCGATTCCCACATTGCGCGCGTTGTTTTCTGCCGTAAAGATTACGTACTTGTCTACAACCTGCGGGCTCTGAACACCACGGATGTCAGAAACGATTATGTCGTAATCATAAGTGTCCGGTTTAACAACAACTTCTTTGGCGTATGCGCTGAAAATTGACGCAATTAGAATAACCGAAATTACAATTCTTTTCATACTAAGATTTTCGGCAACTGGATTCAATTATTTAGAGCAGAAAGATTTTTTTTTCTTTCTAAAGGACAATAATTATTATTCCGATTATCAAAAAAGGAATGGAGCCGGTAAAATTATCGGCTTGTTCTAATTTGTTATCTGGAGTAAAATTAAAGCAAATGCCGGGATTAAATCAGCTAAAACAGTTTACCAGTGACGTAGAAGACTTAGGGGATGAAGTTAAACTTCGTGCACAGCGTGGTGAAAAGCCTGCCAAAGTGCCTTTCCCGGAAGGTATTTCAGAAGAAGATGACTCTGAAGACTTTGTCCTCGGCGTACCTGATACTCCAGCAGACGTTCTCAAAGAAAAAGAAGACGAGGCCTCACAGGACGGCTCTGCTCCCGCAGCAGCAGAAGTTCCGTCAACACCTTCAGATGACTCAGATGTATCGCCGGAAGAAGCCGCAGCCGCAGCACTCAATCTGGATGCAATTTTAAATGCCGGAGCCTCACCCGCAGGAGGGGCCGCAGATGTTCCTGATTTAAGTGAATTTGAAACTCCTGTTACTCCTGAACCTGAAGAACCAAAAGAAACTCCACTGGAAGACCTTGATCTGGACGCATTGTTGAATTCAGCACCGTCTGAAGAGCAGATTCCTGATATTCCTGCAGACGT
>DLYJ01000128.1 GCA_003447785.1 Treponema sp. | reverse complement strand
AGAAGAATTTGCCTCAGAAGATAAAAATTCACAATGGCCTGACTTTTCAAAAATCACTTTTGAAGCCGACAAAGGCACTCAAAAAGAAAACAAATGCTATCAGGGCACGCTCAGGATTCAACTGAAGGGCGATGTCCTTAAACTCTCAGGAAAACTCCTTATGAAGGAATTAAAGGCAGAAAAAGAAAAACCGGAAGACAAACCTGAGGCCGCAGAAAAAACAGATCCTGTTCCAGGTATGTAACCTTCAGGATTTTGTATTTTTTACTCATTATTGAAAAATAAGATACACAGTGATAAACTTTAAAAATCATTCACTTTAAGGGGAAATTTAATGAAACCTACATTACTCGTTCTTGCAGCAGGAATGGGAAGCCGCTACGGCGGAGTAAAACAGATTGATTCAATTGGAAAGAACGGCGAATGTCTGCTGGACTTTGCAGCATTCGACGCAAAAAAATCCGGCTTTGGCAAGGTCGTTTACATAATCAGAAAAGATATCGAAAAAGACTTCCGCGAACGCCTTTTTGACCGCGTTGCAAAAAACTTTGACGCACAATACGTATTCCAGACACCGGATGCGCTTTTAACATCTGATGAATTAAAAAAGGCTGCCGACAGAACAAAACCATGGGGAACAATCCACGCTGTTTTGTGTGCACGGGATGCCGTAAAAGAACCTTTTGCAGTAATCAACGCTGACGATTATTACGGAAGAAACGCCTTTGAAACCATGGGTAAATACTTAAGTTCAATCAGTGAAGATTCAACAGAACACGCCATGGTAGGTTACGTGCTTAAAAACACAATGAGCCGAAACGGTTCTGTAAGCCGCGGTGTTGCAACCACAAAGGACGGCTATCTGGAAAAGATCGTAGAAAACACAAAAATCTACTACACCGGCGAAAACTTCTCAGGAAACGAAATCGAATCAAACCTGGACGGCAAAATTATCAGAATGAGCGGAAACGAAACTGTAAGCATGAACTTCTTTGGTTTTACGCAGCAGGCCTTCCCCGTTTTTGATGAATACTGGGAAAACTTTAAAAAGACAAAAATTACCGATCCAAAGGCAGAAGCACTTCTTCCTGTTGCCGCCAGCGACATTATCCGCGAAGGCAGGGGAAAAATCAAAGTGTTTACAAGTACGGAAAGCTGGTTCGGCATGACTTACCCGGAAGACAAACAGGTTGTAAAAGACGAAATTGCAAAGAAAATTGCATCCGGCTATTACCCTGAAAAACTCTGGGAAAACTAAAGGGACAGCCCGGAAAAGACAATGATTAAACTTACTCCTGTCCGCTCGGAAAAAGTCTGGGGGTATGAAGACTGGATTGCTTCTACCCACCCGGACGGAGCACAAAAAGAATTTATTGAACTCGTTAAAGACTATCCGCTTCTTGTAAAAATAATTCAGGCAAATGACACCCTTTCGGTACAGGTGCATCCGAATGATGAGACTGCCGCAAAACTTGAAGGTCCGGACGCTGTGGGAAAAACTGAATGCTGGTTTGTTCTGGACGCAACTCCGGATGCAAGACTTATCAGCGGACTCAACGGCAATTATTCAAAAGAACAGATGGCTGACGCGATTGCACGGGGTAAAACCGAAACCCTGTTGAATTCAATCAGTGTAAAAAAAGGCGATTTTATCTTTATTCCTGCAGGAACCGTTCACGCCATTGGCGGCGGCTTAAGGCTTCTTGAAGTTCAGCAGAACTGCAATATTACCTATCGTCTTTATGACTGGGGACGTCCCCGGGAAATTCACGTGGAAAAAGCCTTGACTTCAATTGTTGAATCGGGCAAAAACGTTAAAACAGAGGCTTCCGTAGCGCCTTTGACTGATTTTAGCTGTGAGTATTTTGAACTGCACAAAAAGGACGTAAAGGGCGGCTATTCGTTCATCAACACCGATAAAAACACGGTTCAGTTACTGTACATAAACTCAGGCCTTCCTGTTTTACACGCCGTAAACCAGAAAGGTCAAAAAACTCAAAAAAGCACTTCTGTCTGTGCAAAGCCGGAAGAAATTTATGCAGTTCCATACGGTGAAAAAATCACTGTTGAAGGAACCGCCTCTGTAATAAGAATTATTCCGCGCCGGTAACCGCTTTGTTTCCTACCGCTTCCTTTACATTCTGGACGGTAGAAACAAGTTCCTGAATCTGAGAAAACACGTCATCAAAATTCAAATAATAAGTAACTATTGTCCCGTTCTTTTTTGTAGTCACCATGCCGCAATCCTTTAACACCTTGAGATGATAGGAAATTGCAGGTTTTGAAAGGCGGCGTTTTCCGGCAAGGTCTGCCATGGTCAAACCGTCAGGATGTAATGCCAGCTGAACTAAAAGATGCTGGCGGTACTGGTCACCCAATGCAAGAAAAAATGGTGAACACTGATCAAAAAGGTTAACTGCCTTTTCGAGGTTTTCTTTTACAGCAGGATTGTCCTTTGTAATTGAATTATCAATCATATAAATAATACTCCCTGCCCCTTCTGGAACGCTTTGCCGCAAAAATCCTGCGTATTCAATTTTAACAGAAAATTTATTGACAAATCAATTTGGGCTGGTTATATTTAATTTATCAAGCGTTTAATTTCTTAAACTTTTAATAAGTTAAAACATTTGCGGAAAATTTGCAACTATTTTTTCCGCAAAAAAATATCGGGAGTAAGTTATGTTAAAAAAAATGCTTAAACACTCAAAGCTCATTGTGGCAGTAAGCATCGCTTTGACCGCTTTCTTTGCCTGGCAGCTGCGGGGCGTAGAAATCGAAAACACAGTACGTCTCTACATGCCGCACGACAGCGATTCTTACAGGACTCTTCTCAAAACAGAAGATGAATTTGGAAGCATGATTGTAATGGGAATCTCTCTGGAAACGGATGAAGACTCCATCATTACACCGGAAAATCTTGCTGTTATCCGGAAAATTACTGATTCAATTGAACCGCTTCAGTACATTGATAAAGTCCAGTCAATTACAAACATTGACTACGTCTCTGCAAAAGACGGAGCCCTCAGTGCCGAAAGCCTCATGGGCGAAGACTATTCAGGTTCAAGGGAAGATATAGCCGGCATAAAAGACAGGCTTTACAGCTGGCAGGAAATGTACAACAGGGTAATCATCACTGATGACGAAAAAGCAACTCAGATTATGATTATTCTCCAGCCACAGGATGAAAACGGAAAGGCTCTGAGCGCAAGTGCACAGACTTCTGTT
>DLYJ01000144.1:448-2532 GCA_003447785.1 Treponema sp. | reverse complement strand
GATTCTTGCGGGACACTCTGCCAAGCTGGAAAAATCATACATGGGAGCCGTTCGGGTAGCACTTTTTGACGACAAGGAACACCGTGACGAAGTTGCCCGTGCAATCCAGGCGCAAAAACTTAATAAAATACTCATTCTCGGAACTAGCGAAAAGATGGTCTGCAAGATTGCAATGCGATTGCAGCTTCCAATGCCCGAAAAGTTCATCAAAATCGAAGACATCGCAACTCCCGAACAGATTGATCAGGCAAGAATCAGCCGCCAGATTGAAGGTAAACACGTTATTCCGGTACGTGCCTATGAAGTTCAGTCGGAAGGCAGTTACGGACGGATTTTCGTAACAAAGGTAAAGGTAAGTCTTGCCAGAAAAAAGTTTTTCCGTCATTTCTTTAAAAACACGAAGGATGAACCGTCGGACAATACAAAACTCTTTGAAAAATCCGTCGTTAAACCCGCTTTTGCAGTAACCGTACGAAAAAATATCTCTCAGGCCTATCTTGCCCGCACCGCTGCCCGCTCCCTTACTGTTTTAAACCGGAATATAAGGCTCAAACGGCTTGCAATAAAGGCAGATGCTTCAGGTTACAGGCTTTTTATCACCGTAGACATACCCTTTGGAGAACAGCTTACCGAAGTATCAAATAATATTAAAAAATCGATTGTAAGTGGAATAGAAAGCGACGCCGGAATACTGGTCGAAGATGTTTCAATTATCGTCGACCGTATTCTTGTTATAAGTGCCTAGTTTTTTCTGGCTCTCTTTTTATCAGAAAATGCGTTTTTAGGAATTTTAATGCTCACCCCAAGCTCTTTTAAGGTTGCCCGGATTGCGTATTCAAGCTCGGTGCGCTGCGGGTTGATTGGAAGAACAAAATTACGTACCTGATTCCAGGTTTTTGAATATAATTCACCTGTTGCAGATTTATACAGAACTTCTTTTTTCCAGTCAGTTAATGTTGCGACAAAGTCCTTAATCAAAAATGTCAGTTTCTGACCAAGTCTTGCGTTTTTATTTTCTGCTGTAAATTCATCCAGTTCCTTAAGATGCTGCATGTAGCTTTCTTCAAAATTATCAACATCAAACATCATTGAACATGCCGCCGGCTGCAGATACATATAAAGATCTGTGTTGAGGCAGGCGCTTACGATGTCAAATGCGTGTCCGCTGTTAATTATCTTGAGCATTTCTTCGGTCAGTCTTGATGGAGAGACCGGAAGCAGAAGATGTGCAGACTTTCGGATTTTGCGTTTTAAGAAAAAGCCCATCTTACATTTGCAGGTAGCGCTGTATTTTACGGCGCGCAGCATGCGTACAGGATCTTCTTCAAAAATTCTGTTTAACGGAATAACCGGACGAACTACCCTGTTTTTAATGTCCTGAACGCCCCCAACATAGTCGATAACCTGTTCCTTGAGGGGATCATAATACAGGGCGTTGAGGGTAAAATCCCGTCTGTGAACATCTTCGTCAATGGAACCAAAGGCGTTTCCCACAGAACCGTCAATGGTTGAACGGAATGTACTTACCTCAAAAATCTTGTCTTCAAAGAAAACATGAACCAGCCGGAATCTTTTTCCGATGATTCTGCTGTTCCGGAAAAGTTTTTTGATTCTGCTTGGTGTTGCGTTGGTTACGATGTCAAAGTCTTTTGGAGTTTTGCCCACGATTAAATCGCGCACGGCTCCGCCGACTACATAGGCGTCAAAACCGTAGTCTCTGAGGTGCGAAATTACCTTCAAACAATCCGGGTCGATTTTTTTTACAGGTATTTTATGTTCTTCTCTGGTGTAAATAGTGGCCGTCTTTATCGGACGGCCTTTTTTATCTTTTGAATATCTGTAGAGCACAGTGATTACAAATCCTTACCTGTAATCTTTTTTACACATTCGTGATAAAGTTTTGATGTCTGAGCTACAACATCTGCAGGAACTTCCTTAATGTTAGGATCGCCTGCAAGGTTGTTTGCCTTGAGCCAGTCACGGATAAACTGTTTGTCGTAACTTGCAGGGCTTGTTCCAACCTTGTATGTGTCTGCGTTCCAGAAACGGCTTGAATCCGGAGTCAAAACTTCGTCACCAAGAAC
>DLYJ01000144.1:0-336 GCA_003447785.1 Treponema sp. | reverse complement strand
TTTGCAGCGTGTTCATAACATTTTTTGTAGATTGCAAGTGCTGTTTTTTCGATTTTTGAACCAAGTTCTTCCCCAAGGTCTTTTTTCATGTAATCCAGGGTTACGTTGATATCATGACCTTCTGCAGCCTTTGTTGAAGGAGTTACGATCGGTTCATCAAGCTTTTCTGCCTGTTCGTATTTTTTGTCGAATGAGTGGCCCAGGAATGGTTCACCCTTTTTGTATGCTTCATACATTGAACCGAACATATAGCCGCGTACGATTACTTCATAAGGAATCATCTTGAGTTTTTTAACAAGAATTGTGCGTCCTTCATATTCAGGTTTCTGGAATTCA
>DLYJ01000043.1 GCA_003447785.1 Treponema sp. | reverse complement strand
ACAGCAGACGATGTTGTATGGACTTACCAGAATCTCGTCGGTTTGAACGGATACACCAAACGCAATGATAAACTTCATATTGTTGAATCCGTATCGTCACCTGACAGCGACACTGTTGTAATTCAGCTCAAAAAGCCTGCCGCAGGATTTATTCTCCTTGCAATCCAGCCGATCCTCAAGCAGGGATTTGAATACAGCAAACTCAATGCAAACGGAACCGGTCCTTACAGACTAGGCGGCTACGAACTTCATCAGAAAATTACTCTCGTTAAAAATGACAACTACTGGAATCCTGAACGTGCCGCAAAAATCCCGACTGTAGAAATTCACATCGTAAGTGACGAAGCAGCTGCCATCAGCGCACTCCAGTCAGGTCAGCTTGATTTGATTCAAAAAGTTACTGCAGGTAACGCAAAATCGCTGGCTGATAAATTTAAGGTAATTGGCCGGCCTCAGAACATGGCACAGGTTTTTGCCATGAATACTTCTGTTCCTGAATTAAGCGATCTCAACGTTCGTCTTGCAATCAGCTGTGCCGTTAATAAACAGGAAGTAATCGATGGTGCTCTGGACGGAGCCGGAGATATTATTTATTCAAACTTCTCTCCTCTTATGTCAGAGTACTACAACGACAAATTAACAGATGTTACTCCTTTCAACCTTCAGAAAGCAAAGGAATACATGAGCAAATCAGCTTATCCAAACGGTTTTGAACTCAAAATTACGGTTCCAGCAAGTTACCCTATGCACGTAAATGCTGCACAGATTATCGCTTCTCAGCTTGCCCTCCTGAACATCAAGTGTTCCATCGAACCGATTGAATGGGCAACCTGGCTCGATCAGGTTTATTCAAAGGCCAATTATGAATCAACTGTAATTGCATTCAGCGGAAAGCTTGATCCTTCAGAAATCCTCATCCGCTATTTCTCCACATATAAAAAGAACTTTACCCGCTTTAACAATGCAGATTACGACAGGGCATTTACAGCGGCAGAAACAGAAGTTGATCAGACAAAACGCGTAGAGCTTTACAAGGAATGCCAGCGCATCCTCGCTGAACAGGCTCCGGCAGTTTATCTTTCTGACCTTCACAACAACGTTGTAATGGATAAAAAACTTATGGGATACAAACAATTCCCTGTTTCTTTCTACAATGTTGCCGAAATGTACTTTGACTAACGAACAGTCGTAAGTAAACTATCGTTAGTTAGTCCGGAAAAGCTGCTATGTTTTACTACATCAAGAAGTTTATAGATTTTATAACTACTCTCATTCTGGTTTCCGTAGTAACTTTTCTTACATTCCAGCTCCTGCCTGGTAACCCTGCACTCACCATCCTCGGCCCTGAAGCAGAGGATGCCCAGATTGCAGCCCTTGAACAGGAGCTCCAGCTGGACAGACCCCTTTACCAGAGATATATCAAATGGGTTAAGGGGGTCTTTTCCGGCAATCTTGGAAAATCCTATAAATACGGTCAGAGTGTTACTTCCATCATCCTTGAACGTGTAAAAACCACAGCAGTACTGGCTGGACTTTCCCTTCTCTTTTCTATCGGATTAGGCTTATTTCTGGGACTTTTTTTCGCAATTTCACGGAAAAATCCCTATTTAAAGCCGCTTTTTTACATAGATCAGATATTTATCAGCATTCCGTCCTTTTGTACGGCTCTTCTTTTAATTCTATTTTTTACAGTGCTGTTAAGGCTTTTACCAAGTATTGGAGTAAGCGGGTTCAGTTCGTTTATCCTGCCTGCCCTCTCACTCTCCCTTGGTTCAAGTGCAATACTTGCAAGATACATTAAAACCTCTGTTGATGATGAATATAAAAAGGATTATGTAAGAACTGCCCGCAGCAAGGGCCTTACTGAAACTCAGATAATTTACCGCCACATTTTGCGCAATGCAATCATTCCGTCGATTACAACCCTTGGACTGATTGCCACAGACATCTTTGGCGGGAGCATAATTGTAGAAAACGTATTTTCACTCCCCGGAATAGGAAAACTTATCGTTACTTCGATTTCTTCCAGGGATTTTCCTTTATTACAGGGCTTGACCCTCTACCTTGCAGCCATTACTTTGTTCTGTAACTTTGCGGTAGATATTTTATATTCAGTCGTTGACCCGCGCACCAGAAATTAAATTTAAAAGTTCATCAGCAACTTCTTCTTTGTACATCTTCGGAAGTTCAACTTCTTTATCTTTTGTAATTATTGTAACGATATTCGTATCCGTTCCAAAACCTGCACCGCTGACCTTCAGGTTATTGGCAACAATCATATCCAGATTCTTTTTATCAAGTTTTGCCCGTGAATTTTCAACCATGTTCTCTGTTTCCATGCTGAATCCGCACAGAAACTGCTTCTTTTTATTCTGACCCAGATATTTGAGGATATCGTCAGTTTTTTCCATTTCCAGCGCAAGTGAAGTGTCAGTTTTCTTGATTTTTTCGCCTGAAACATTTTTTGGA
Source organism: Treponema sp. (assembly GCA_003447785.1). Classification (GTDB taxonomy): domain Bacteria; phylum Spirochaetota; class Spirochaetia; order Treponematales; family Treponemataceae; genus Treponema_D. The sequence continues at coordinate 4,312 of DLYJ01000043.1, read as the reverse complement.
CGATAATCAGCCACAGCCGCAGCCTTGATTACAATGTCGCAGCCGTCAAATTCGGCCTTTACCGCGTCAAACATCTCTTTTGCGCTTTTAATGTTTACGAGCTTAACTCCGGCGGGCTTTTTTAATTGAACCGGTCCGCTGACAAGCGTTACATCCGCCCCCCTCTGTGCAGCCACTTTTGCAACCGCATAGCCCATTTTTCCCGTAGAGTGGTTTGTTACATATCGGACAGGATCAATTGCTTCCTGTGTTGGACCTGCAGTTACGAGGATTTTTTTGCCCATTAAGTCCTTTTTACGGCAAATTTCAAGGCAAATATGTTCAAAAATCTCTTCCGGTTCGCTCATTTTGCCACGGCCAACATCACCGCAGGCAAGGAGACCCTCTACCGGTTCAACAAGTTTATAGCCATATTTATTGCAGAGCCGGATATTGTCCTGAGTAACCGGATTTTCATACATCGCGGTGTTCATTGCGGGACAAATCAGTTTGGGGCATTTTGCTGCAAGGAAAGTTGTAGTAAGCATATCATCAGCAATCCCGTGTACTGCCTTTGCAATCACATTTGCTGTAGCCGGAGCAATGACAAAGATATCTGCTGCTTTTGCAAGGGATACATGTTCAACCTTGAATTCAAAATTACGGTCAAAAGTATCCACCAGACATTTATTTTTTGTCAGAGTTTCAAATGTTATGGGATTGATAAAATTCAATGCATTTTTAGTCATAATTACATGAACATCAGCATGATTTTTTACCAGAAGACTTACGAGAGAAGCGGCTTTATAAGCGGCGATACTGCCTGTTACACCAAGAACTACGGTTTTTCCTTTAAGCATGAGTTTAAATTATTATTTTTAACAGTACTCGTCAAGGCAATAGTAATTACCATAAAGCCCTTAAAGTTATATAATAAAACGTGTTTTCAATTGAATTGCATTCATATTTCAAAAATAAAAAAATCCTCGCTGGCTCAATTCTTTTAGGCCTCATTCTCCTTCTGATGATTACAGGCTTTTTTTACCTTCCGTTTGATTCGAGCCAGATTGACGTTAATTCAAAACTGCAGGGGCCTTCATTAACCCATCTTTTGGGCACAGATAACCTTGGCCGCGACGTTCTTTCCCGCATCATGGTGGGAATCCGCATCTCACTTTTAATCGGTCTTGTTGTAATGGTTTTCGGCCTTATCACCGGCGGACTTTTAGGTTCATTTTCCGGCTATTTTGGCGGACCTGCCGACACAATCATCATGAAGTTTGTAAGTACGCAGATGGCATTTCCCGGTATTCTTCTTGCCCTCATGCTGGTCGCTGTTTTTAATCCAAATATTTATGTCACAATTCTTGCACTCTGCCTGATGAGCATTCCACGCTTTACAAGAATCACACGCTCCGGTTTTATCAAATATAAAAATTCAACCTTTGTAAGGGGCGCAAAATCCAGAGGGGCCTCTGATTTACGCATAATGTTTATTCATATTCTGCCAAACATTGTCCCGGAACTCATCGTAACTGCCACCCTGTCCTTTTCAATGTCAATTTTGAGTGAATCCGGCCTGAGTTACCTCGGGCTCGGTGTACAGCCTCCCCATCCAAGTTTTGGCAGAATGTTAAATGATGCCCAGCAATACATCTTCAGAAACCCTTCCGGAGTTATTTTTCCTGCAGTTTTTCTGATTATTCTTGTTTTAAGTTTTAATCTCATCGGAGACGGAATTTCGGAGGTAAACAACAAATGAGCCTCCTAGAAGTTAAAAACCTTACAGTTGAATTTGACTCACCCGGCGAATCAGGAAAAAGTTTTAAGGCTGTGGACAATGTTTCCCTTTCAATCGAAAAAGGTGAATTCATTGCCCTTGTGGGAGAATCAGGTTCAGGAAAGACAGTTACTTCCTTAAGTATTCTAGATTTACTGCCTGAATCTGCCAGAAAAACCTCTGGGACAATTACTTTTAACGGCACCACAAAATCAGTTATTTTCCAGGAGCCCATGACGAGCCTTAACCCCCTCATTAAAATCGGAAAACAAATCCAGGAATCAGCTCTTATAAAAGGTTATTCAAAAGAAGAAGCATACAAAAAGGCGGCAGAACTTGCCTCTTTGACCGGTTTAACTGACATTGACCGCATTTTTAATTCATACCCTCACCAGTTATCCGGCGGAATGCTCCAGCGGGTCATGATTGCATCCGCCCTAATGACTGACCCCCAGCTTTTAATCGCCGACGAACCCACAACCGCACTTGATGTTTCAACCCAGAATGAAATTATCAAAATCATCTATGACCTGAACAAAAGGTTCAATATGTCACTTCTTTTAATTACACACGACTTTACAATCGTAAAAAGAATATGCTCCAGAATTTACATTATGTACAACGGCAGAATTGTTGAATCCGGCACTGCCGATCATATATTCAAAAACGCAAAACATCCGTACACCCGAGCCCTGTTGAATTCAATTCCCACACCGCAAAAGCGAGGTAAAAAACTGCCCGTCTTCTTTGATGAACCGTCTTTTCACAGCACAAGGGAGGTAACACATGAAAATTAAAACTCCTCTCGTTGAATGCGTTAATCTGTGTAAAACTTTTTCGGATTCAAAAAAAGAAACCCGGGCTGTAGAAAATGTAAACCTCAAAATCTATAAAGGAGAGTGCTACGGACTGGTGGGAGAGTCAGGCTGCGGAAAATCAACACTTTCTTCAATGATTTCTGCCTTACTGACCCCAACTTCAGGAACGGTTCTTTTTAAGCAGAATGATATTTCAAAATTCAACAGAAAAGAATTAAAAGCCTTCCGAAAACAGCTTCAGATTGTTTTTCAGGATCCATATTCTTCCCTCAATCCAAAGCATAAAATCAAAAATATCATCCGCGAACCGCTCAAAATTCACAAAATCGGCACAAAAGAAGAGCAGATTCGGCTTGTTAATGAAATCAGAACCCTTATCGGTCTTCCTCAGGATGCCCTTGAAAAATACCCGAGCCAGCTTTCCGGAGGCCAGAGGCAGCGCGTGGCAATCGCTACAGCCATGATTTTGCGTCCGGAATTTGTCATCTGTGACGAAAGTGTAAGCGCTCTTGATGTTTTGATTCAGGCACAGATTTTAAACCTCTTAAAATCCATGCAAAAGTCACTCAAACTGACATTTTTGTTTATCAGCCACAACCTGAACGTTGTTTCTTACATGGCCGACAGAATCGGAGTTATGTACCACGGGCAAATCGTTGAAGAAGGCACAACAGAAGAAATTCTCAAAAACCCTCAGCACCCGTACACAAAACAATTGTTGAGCGCCGCAGGCCTCTTAAACGAACCTACTTCCTGATTTCGCTTATTAAAAGTCCACCGATTGTAAGAAGGGCGCCAATTGCTCCCATCAAAGTAATTTTTTCGCCAAGGGCAAAATAAGCAAAGATAATTGTCACTACAGGAATCATGTAAATTCCAACAGTTGCAGTTACCGTACCAATAATCGAACAAACCTTGTTCCATACTGCAAAGGCAAAAGCACTTGCACCCAGTCCCAGAAATAACAGATTAAGATAGTTGTAAAAATCACTCCAGCGCGCCTTATTTAGAAGGGGGTCGGTATTTATGTATGCAGAGCTGTCCGGACCTGCCATAAAGGCCCCATAAAGCGCTATAGGAATCATAAATACCAGCGCCCAGAAAAATACACGCCTTGTGGCACAAATCGGGTCGTAACCGGACTTATTTATTTTACTGACAAAAAGACTGTAAAAACCCCAGCTCACGGCAGATGCAAGAGCCAAAAGGTCTCCTTTCGGGCTCAAATGAAGAACTACAGCCCCGTTAAAACTGACCAGTGCAATACCAATTATTGCAATCAGAAATCCGATGTTAAAAAAGATACTCAGATGCTTTTCCCTGAGCCAGATCTGGGCAAAAATCGCCGTAAACATCGGGCATATTGAAACAATAATGCTTACATTTGACGGACTTGTAAAACTTATTGCCGTATTTTCCATAAACTGATAAACCGTAACACCTGCAAGTCCTGCTGCCATAAAAAGAAGTTCATCTTTCTTGCGGAACAGCTTGAGTGCCTTTGGTTTTAAGAGCCAGAGTCCAAGATATGCGATAATAAAACGAACGATAAGAATTTCAAATGCACTGAAGGTTCTTAAAAGATATTTGGTACAGACAAAGGTGATTCCCCAGATAAAAATAGTGACTGCGGCCAGAAGAATGCCGAGAGTTTTGGTTGAATTTTTAAACATAATGAAGTGTAACAAATTCAACTTGCAAAAAGCAACTACTGTAAATTCCAAGAAACAAATAG
>DLYJ01000161.1 GCA_003447785.1 Treponema sp. | reverse complement strand
AATCCTGCAGTCATGACCAGTGCGGCAGCGGTTTCTGTCTGTCAAGCGGTTGAAGAGCTTTACAAAACCGGCTGTTCTGTAAAATGGGTAAACGACATTTTTTCCGGCGGTAAAAAAATTGCAGGAATCCTTACAGAAGGAATTACTAATTTTGAATCCGGCACTGTCGAGGCAATAATCGTCGGAATCGGAATCAATGTGTTAAAAAATGAATTTGACGGTCCTCTTTCAAAAATAGCCGGCAGCATTGAAGAGGCGTGTTCAGCAAACCGGATTGAATTCAATCAGGCTCAAAACAAAAAGAGTGAACTGATTGGAAAGGTTGTAAACAAACTGATTCAGTTTTATGACAGCTTTTATGATTCAACGGATGCAAAAAAATCAGAAGATGCCGTTGAAGGCATGATGGACGAATACAGGCGCCGTTCCTTCTTAATCGACAAAAAGGTAAACGTAAACCCAGTGGCAGGCATTGAAGGCAAAATGTACAGGGCCCTTGTCAGGGCAATTGATAATCAGGCGGGACTTGTTGTTGAACTTGAAGACGGCTCCCGAAAAACCCTGTATTCGGGCGAAGTCAGCTTGAAATCGGACGAGTTTGTCTGTTGAAATCCCGCCATATCATGTTATAATAAAAAGGACTAAGGGAGTAAAATAATGGAAGATCAGGAACTTGATGAATCGATTCTCGCTTTAATAAACGAAAGTGCAAGTTCAACAAGACCGACAATGCAAACTTCCCCGGATTCAGTTCCGGCTGACAGTTTTGACACCGGAAGTGTTTCTGAAGAAGAAAAACCAAAAGAAGATAATTCGATAGCAAATAAAGTAGACCTCAGCGTTACTCATTTTAAGCCGATTGAAAAATTCTTCGAAGACGAAGGACATAAATTCTTTGATGACCCTGCCTATTATAAAAGTTGTCTCACAGGCGAAGGTCAGGCAAGTCAGCGCGTTCACCAGGTACTTTCAAAGTATCTGACATGTACGGACCCGAAAGACCGAACGGTTTACCGACAGCAGCTGGTAATGGCTTACTGGGAACTCGTTCACTCCATGGCGCCGAAAATGGCAGACTTTTCGATTCCAAAATCAAAGAGAATGATGCTCCGCTTTGGCGTAGTTCTTCCGTCTCTCTTTACTGCTGAACAGAAAGAGACCTTCTCAAAGGCAATTGTAGAAAACAACACAGGCGAGCCTGTTTATTACATGGACGAGTGGTTTAAGGAAATTGCCTCGGGCCGTCTTACTCTTTCTGCAACTGATGAAGTTCGCGTAAGAAAGACCGGAAACGGGGACGCAAGTGCCGAACAGCAGCACCTTATGCAGCTCAAAAACAAAAACGACGGTAAGCTCCAGAGTACCGAAAGTTTTGTTAACGCAAAAGAAAGCGAACGCACGATGCTTGAGCAGGAACTTAAAAACCGCATAGAAAGCCTGTGCGACCACGCTCCGATGATTGGTCTTGAACCATACCGCATGCCGTACTCAGACATGCAGAAAAAACTCTTTACGGAAATCAACGAAAAACTTCGTGCCCTGCAGAAAAACGACAAGGAATTGTCCGGCTACCTCAAGGAATTTGAAGAAGCAAAGGCCGTAAGCGAATCTCTTTCTGCAAAAATGCAGAGCGCTCCTGAAGCAATCGAAGTAAGCAAGGGTGATATCGATACTGAATTTAACACAGTGCGCCAGATGGCAAAAATGACTGTCGGACGCCAGGGTAACCAGTTCCCTATCTTTACCCGTGAATTCTATCACTGTATCCCGAAAGGAACAGGTTTCCGCGAAAATGTAATCAGCATAATGTCATGGATTGAAGAAATGGATCCGGGCGCATTCTGCCGTATTCATAAAAATACACCTCACCGCATCGTACCATATGTTCTTCTTGTACCGACCTACGGTGACTTTGGTTTCTGCTGGGAACCGTTTGACCGCTACAACCGCATTACAAGCCGCGGACGTATTGTAGTTCCTATGTATCCGAGAGACCTCAAGATTTCGCTTTTGATGGCAGTTGCGGATCTGAGATGGCAGGTTGCCAAGGAAAAGGCAAGTTATTACTGGATGGAAGAAGGGCTTACCGGACAGTATTATCAGTGGATCGAAAACCAGAAACTCAAGGGCGACTTAAAGTCATACTTTATCAGCGACTATGTTTTGTGGATGACCAAGGAAGTTGACGGTGTTCAGCGAATGGACAAGGAGCTGAGGGCTATTTTCTGGCGCTTTATTCCGTTCAACCAGCAGCGCAAGGAAGAACTCAAAAAGCGAAGCCTTGTTTACCAGGAACTCTACCAGCGTGATATCAACCGCAGCATGAGTGACGGTTATTGATGCCTTTTAGTGCAGACTGCGTAACGGTAGAAAAAAAATCCTAAAAGTGGTATTGTAAAAGCGGTTCGTTTTGGGCCGCTTATTTTTTATTTTATAAGGACAGATAAATGGCATTTGTTGATGAATTATTGAACAAAGCAAAGGCTGCAAACAAGACAATCGTTTTGTGCGAAGGCGAAGATAAACGCGTTGTAGAAGCAGCTTCAAAAATCGTAAAAGATGGAATTGCAAAAATCATCCTCCTGGGAAAGAAGGACGAATGTGAAAAACTGGTTCCTGGTGTAGATCTCAGTGGTGTTAAAATTGTTGACCCGACTTCAGATCCTAATGCAGATAAATACGCCGAACTTCTTTTCAAGGCTCGCGAAGGAAAAATCAACAAAAAAACTGGTGCTCCAGAATATGCTGATGTTGCCGCTGCAAAAGCTGCAATTTTCAAAGATTATACAATGTACGGTGCATTGATTCTTAAAGCAGGTGACGCTGACGGATTTGTATCTGGTGCATGCCACTCAACTGCCAACACACTGCGCCCTGGTCTCCAGGTAATCAAAACAGCTCCTGGATACAAGACTGTTTCTTCATGCTTTATCATGGTTGCTCCGGAAGGCGGAAACAAATACGTTCCGGAAGGAGTTGCAGTATTTGGTGACTGTGCAATCAACATCGAACCAACTGCAGAAGAACTTTCTGACATCGCAATCGCTTCTGCTGATACAGCTAAAAAAATCGCAGGCATCGAACCACGCGTTGCAATGCTTTCATTCTCTACAAAGGGTTCAGGAAACGACGCAAAAGGCCTCAACACAGTTGGTAAAGTTCAGGAAGCAACTGCTCTTGCAAAAGAAAAGGCTCCGGAACTCGCTCTGGACGGTGAATTCCAGTTTGATGCTGCCGTAGCTCCTGAAGTTGGCGAACTCAAGGCTCCTGGAAGCAAAGTTGCAGGTCATGCAAACACATTCATCTTCCCTAATATCAACGCAGGTAACATCGGTTACAAAATCTGCCAGAGAATGGGCGGCTGGATGGCAATCGGTCCTGTTTGCCAGGGCTTTGCAAAACCTCTCAACGATTTGAGCCGCGGATGTAACGTAGACGACATCGTTGCTACTGTTGCCGTTACTGCCCTTCAGGCATAGGCTTTAAGGCGTAAAAAAAAGGAACGTTCCGGCGAACGTTCCTTTTTTTTGTTTTAAATTAAGCCCTGGCCTTTAGGCCAGAACTTACACACTGTCTTTGATGTAGCGTTTAACTACTTTCTGATCAAGTTTGTCCTGAAGGTTAAATTTTTTTATTGTCCATGTTATGCACTTAACCGAGATAACCATCGCAAGTACGAGGCCGATTAAAAGCACAAAGGGAAGCAGAACCGACACCGGAATACTGTTTGCGGTCTCCGGCATTCTGGCAAGGGCAAGATAGCACAGGGCAATCAGGCCGAATTCAATTATAAGCCCAAGAACAATGTTGAATAAACCAACGATTACGTTAAAGTAAGTTGTGCGTTCAGAAATTGTCATTGTGCCTCCGCCTATTCGTCTTTCTTTAAGTCTTTGATTGTAAAGATAAATGAAGCTACCAGAAGAATGCCGCAGACTACAACTGCACTGTCAGCAACGTTGAAGGTAGGCCAGCGTTCCATTCCAAACAGCCCGTAGAACTTAACGTCGATAAAGTCTACAACGCCTTCAAACCTGAAGAATCTGTCGATTAAGTTTCCGATTCCGCCGCCTGCAATGCCGGCAATCGCCCATCGCTGCAAGGCTGTAAATTCATCATTTTTAAAATAAACAACCATTACGATTACAATTACAACCAGTGGAATTGCACGGAACAGGAATGCGCGGGTCAAAAGCGACCAACCCTGACCGATGCTGAATGCGATTCCGGGGTTGCACACATGGATGATTCTTAAAAAATCGCCGAAGAATGTTGCGCCAATACTGCCAAGAGGAATGTTTTTTACAATAAGAAATTTTGTAATCTGGTCCGCAATAATAACGAGGGCCATTAAAATTAATGGAAGCAGTTTGCCAGCCGCGAGAGGCTTCTGTTTAAATTCAACTGCCATTGTATCTGCTGTCATAGTTTAACAATTATAAATAATAAAAAGTTTATAGTCTAGTAAGCAGCATCTTCCATCACATTCAGCGAATCCGTGATTGCCCTGATCTGTTCCATGCACTTGCCGGCCGCATAACGCGGTATGAAGAAGGTTTTGTCCCGGGTAAGAGCGAACTGCTTTGCAAGGAGAATGTTGGTCTGTTCAACAAAGCCCAGGGGACTGCTTTTGTATTCGCTTACGCTGTTGAGGGAGAAAAATCCCAGCGTCTGTCCGTCTGTGGAGCCGATAATTTCGTAAACGCTGTCAAAGTCCATTCCGTCGCTTACGATAAAGAATTTTCTGTCTTTGCCGTAGAGCGAAACTGCAATTTCTGAAAGTGCCTTTCCGGTTTGAATTTTAATCTGCTTTTCGTTGTGAACAACCTTTTTGTTTATATAAAGCGAATAGAATTTTCTTAAGATTCTTGAATTCCAGAAAGAAGGTGCAAAACCTGCATCATTTGAATAAAATTCTCCGGCAAGCACTTCGTAGCCCTTTTGTGAAAGAAAGTAAATAAAAGGTTCGTAGTCAACTGCGCCTGCTTTTGGTCCCGCAGTGATTAAAACGACCGGCTTAACCTGACCGGTTGAATTTTCATCCTGTTCCGGCTTGTAAAGGTTAATCCAGACAGTTGTTTTCCGGTTAAAAGTATCCGGCAGAATCTGAGAAAAACCTGTGCTGCAGCTTCCTGTGTAGCGCAGAATCTGCTTTGTTGAATCAAATTTATCCGGATTCACTTTGACCGGGCGGTATAAAAAGATGAAAATTCCTGTGACAATGAGGAGTACAAGTTCAAAAATTGTAAAAATCAAAAACAGCGGAGAATATGTATCAACCACGAGCTTTGCAGAAATTCTGAAAAGCGAGCGTACGTTTGTAAAAAAGATTAAAAGTGCCAGTAAAAAAACTCCCAGATTAATCAGGGTAAGGCCAAAGGTTAATATATTCAAAATGCTGATTAAGAGAGCAACGGGGGCAAAAATTACAAAAGAGTCGATTTTTGCTGTTTTAACCGTAAAAATTCGTATGCATGAAAAGAAAAGTAAAGAAATAATTAATAGTTGAGATATAAAATTATCAAACATAGTTACATTTTAGTATAAAATTGTGATATAATCTATAAAGTATGGCCTCAGCAAAAAAAGTAAAGTTAGACCTGTCAAAAGTTAAAATGGCAATCAGAGCCGGAATTCCTCTGTCGATAACGACATATACACTTCCACACGAAATGGAAATTTATATGGATTCTGTCCTTGCCGCATTTCTGGAAGAATTGAATCAGACCCAGATGATTGAATATCTCACATACTGTCTGAACGAACTCGTAACTAACTCTAAAAAGGCTAATACAAAACGCGTTTTCTTTAAGGAAAAAAAACTTGATATCACGAACCCTGAACAGTACGAAAAGGGCATGCAGGACTTTAAGAGCGAAACCCTCAACAATATCAAGTATTACCTTAAACTTCAGAAAGCAGCCGGACTTTACGTAAAACTCATTCTTCAGTCCCGTAACAATAAAATCAAAATCGAAGTCCGCAACAATTCAGAACTGACAGTAGAAGAATACAAACGTATGCACGACAAACTGAGCCGTGCACAGCAGTACACTTCGGTTGACCAGGCCCTCACACAGGTTCTCGATGACACTGAAGGTGCCGGTCTTGGTTTGATTATCATGATTCTTATGCTGGAAAAAATCGGTCTTACCGAAGAAAACTTCCAGATTTTGTGCGAAGGTGGAGAAACAATTACCCGTATCATTCTGCCGCTTAACGAAAAAACTCAGAAAGATCTGAGCGTTGTAAGCCACGAATTTGTAAAAATCATCGATGAACTTCCGCAGTTTCCGGACAGCATCATGAAGGTTAACCGCCTTCTCAACGATCCTAATTCAAAAATGAGCGAAATCGCAATGTATATTTCCAGCGATGTTTCCCTTACAACCGATTTGCTCAAACTCGTAAACTCTGCAACCTTTGCCCTTGCAAGTCCATGCCGCAGTATCGCAGACGCAGTAAAACTCGTCGGTATCCGCGGTATCAAAAACATGCTTATTTCCCTGGGTTCAATCAACAGCCTCAAGGCAATGGGCGGTTCCGAAAAGAAAGACCTGTGGACACACGCTTATCAGGTTGCATTCTATTCATACAATCTTGCACGCAATTTCTGTGCTTCTGAGCGTTCAATCGTAGAAGACTCTTATGTTTGCGGTCTTCTCCATGATATGGGTAAACTCGTATTTGAAACCGCTCACCCGGACTTTATCGATAAAATCAAGGGAATCTGTGCTAAAAAAGGTATTCCTGCAAATATTTTTGAAAAACTCATCGCAGGCGTTAACCACGGTGAAGTTGGTGCCTTAATCGCAGAAAAATGGAACTTCCCGGAAGTTATCGTTTCTGTAATCCGTCACCACCACGAACCTGACCTGGTTCATGAAGACACAAAGAAAATTACGGGACTTGTTTACCTTGCAGACATGCTTGCACACTATCAGACCGGCGAAGTTGACTTTTACCAGTTTGACTCCGACGTGCTTGCCATGTTCCACATCACGACAGAGCCGCAGCTCCAGAAGATTTCTGACCGCCTCAAAGTGGCATTTGAAAAAGAAAACGTTTTGTAAACAACGAAGGGCTGCCATTATGACAGCCCTTTTTGTTGCTCTATAACTCTTTTTACTTAAACAGCGATTTGATTTCTTTTGCGTACAATGTGTTTATCTTGTAGCGCATGATTTCCTGTTTTGCAGAAAGTTCTACGCCGACTTCGAATTCTTTTGATAGAAGACAGACTTTGTTGATTTTTTCATACATCTTAAATCCATTTTTTGAATTGATGCGCTGGTTAACTTCGCCTTCAATCAGTCGTGTAATTTCCGGACGTTTAACAAGTTCTTCGTATTTTTTGTAACTAATTCCTGCTTCTTTGGCAAAGTTTTCGATTTCTGCCTTTGCAGGAACAATAAGTGCCGCAAGGTAGCGCTGGTCCTGACCCACAACAACTGCCGTAGAAACGTATTGTGATTCCTGAATCTTCATTTCGATTGGAAGCGGTTCTACGTTTTCGCCGCCTGTCTGTACGATTGTATCCTTTGTGCGTCCGCAAAGTACGATTTCGTTGTTTGCTGTAAGACGGGCAAGGTCTCCTGTATCAAACCAGTTGTTTTTGTCGATAACCTTTGCTGTAAGTTCAGGCTTTTTGTAGTAACCCTGCATGACTGTGGGACCCTTAACTTCGAGGCGTCCCTTCTTGCCTTTTGGAAGAGGTTTTCCTGTTTCTACGTCAACAACGCGAACGGAAACTCCGCGAATGGCAGAACCAACGTTTCCAAGTACCGGTCGCGCAAACGGGCGTACTGCAACGATTGGAGAAGTTTCTGTAAGTCCGTAACCTTCAACCAGTGGAACTCCAACTGCCCAGAAGAACTTGTCTACAGCCGGAGGAAGTGCACCGCCGCCCGCTACAGCGCCCCTGAAGTTATTGCCGAGCATTGCGCGGATTTTTCTGAATACAAGAACGCCGCCCAGAAGTTTAATCGGATAACAGATAAGCCATGGCAGAACGAATGCAGGCCACTGGAGCCATCTTTTATCAATTCCGTAGCGTGTAGTGCGGTCAAACAGAACGCGGTCGAGTTTTGAATGAAAGAGCGCGATGCTTACAAAGAAGTTGAATACACGGAGTGTAATTCCGCCTGTTTTTCTCATCTGGCGGTAGATTCCGTCGTAGATTGCTTCAAATACGCGCGGTACGGCAGGAATTACCTGCGGATTGAGTTCCTTGAGGTCGGCAAGCAATGCGCTTGCAACAGGTTTTGAGTAACAGAGGGTTGCGGCCTGGCTCATAACTACATATTCAACAGAGCGTTCAAAAGCGTGCCAGATCGGGAGAACGAGAAGTCCCCTGTCGCCCGGATAAAGGTAAATGCGTTCGTCAACTTCGTCCAGCTGTGCAATAAAGTTCATGTGGGTAAGCATTACGCCTTTTGGCTGGCCTGTAGTTCCTGAAGTAAAGATGATTGAAGCAAGTTCGTCTGGTTTACCTGCGTCGATTTCTTTTTCAACTGCGCCCGGATTAGCCTGGTTGAATTTTACGCCTGCTTCTATGAGCTGGTTATAAGTAACAAGTTCAAGGCCTGCTGCCTTAACTTCTTCCAGAACCTTGTCAGATACATCTTCAAGTGTGATGAAGGTTTTGAAGTTTGGAAGCTTATCTTTTATGCCGAGGATTTTTTTAACCTGGCTTTCGTTTTCTACAACTACGTTTTCGCATTCGGTAAAGGAAAGAATGTATTCAAGATCACCGATTGTAGCATCACATCCCCGGGGAATATCGATTGCACCCAGGCTCAGAATTGCCATGTCCATGCGCTGCCATTCCTTGCGGTTGTCGGAAATCAGGCCGATGTGTTCTCCGCGTTTGATTCCGCGGGACATAAGTCCGCCGGCAAGTGATACAGCCTCGTCGTAAGCATCTTTATATGAAGTTGATTCAAAAGAACCGCCTTTAATCCGGTACATCTGGAATGTAATCTGCGGATAATTCTGAACTGTTTCCCTGAACAGGCGTGGAAGTGTGTTTTGCATTTTTATCTCCGTTGATAAGAAGTGCACAGAAGCACTGTAAATTTATTATATAGTTAATTGAATTTATATTCCACACTTAAAAATGTAAAAAAACTGTGCATTGACAATTAAGAGCCCGCGTTATAAACTAATGAACGGTAGTCTAAATCAGATAAAAAAGTGAGATTCTATGCCTGCAGAAAAAATTACACATGAACGAATTATCCGCGCCGTTTTGGAAACTGCTTTTGTAAACAGTGCCGGTGCTACTTCGCTTTCTGACATTGCAGGTATTTTGGGAATTAAAAAAGCTTCCTTATACAATCACTATGCTTCCCGGGACGCAATGATGGAAGACACCCTGCGTTACTGCGGCGATTACTGCAAACGCATTTCCTTTATTCCTCAGGATATGGATTCAACTTCGGCAAAGTACACGGCAGAAGCCGTTCTCAAGGGAATGCTGCACCGCTGGCTCAAAATGTACGAAAAGGAGCCTTTGGTTTTAATTTATTCATTTATAGAAAGCGAAAAATACTTTACAGGCGAAGCCGCTGGAATCAGTACTGAAAATCATCAGAAACTTGTTGAACAGACCTGCGTTGCCTTAAAAAGTCTTGCCCAGGCAAAAAAAATCAAAACAACTGATGAAGGAGCAATTTTGGTCAAGGCAAAAATCTTTGCTTCTCTTGTAATTGATATTCTGGACGGATGGATGGTTCAAAAAAAAGAACAGATCCGTTCAAATCCCCAGACAGGCGAAGGTGAGCTGTTTGAAGATGAAAATACCAGCGAAAGTGACTATACGGTTCACGATTTTGTGGTAGAAGAATTTGTTAAACTGCTGTAAAAACTTTAAAGGGCGTCAGGTTTTCTTGTTGCTTTTTAGGGGTTTTGTGTATAAAATTAAAGTGTGTCTACGCTATATATAGTTGGTACCCCGATAGGAAATCTTGGTGACATTACTTACAGGGCTGTTGAAACCTTTAAAAATGTAGATGTCATCGCAGCCGAGGATACCCGGCATACATTGCAGCTTTTAAATCATCTTGAGATTAAAAAGCCGCTTATAAGTTGCCGTTCGCAGAATGAAGCGGTTGCTGCCCAGAAGATAATAAAACTTCTGGACGAAGGTCAGTCGGTTGCATACGCAAGTGATGCAGGAACTCCGGGAATCAGTGATCCGGGAGCCGTTCTTGCCACAATGGTCCGGGGCGCAGGACATACAGTGGTTCCGATTCCGGGGCCGAGTGCTTTTGCGACACTGGTAAGTGTTGCGGGAGCCGGAGGAAAAACCCTGATTTTTGAAGGTTTTCTTTCTCCAAAACCAGGCAGAAGACGTTCAAGACTTCGCGAACTTCTTGCAACAGGAGATGCGGTAGTTTTATACGAATCTCCGTTCAGAATTGTTAAACTTTTAACGGATATTGCCGATATTGATAAAGGACGCCGTGTGGTTGTGGGCAGGGAACTGACTAAACTTCACGAGGAGATAGTAGAGGGAACGGCGGAAGAAATGAAACAGAACTTTGCCGAAAGGAGCAAAATCCTTGGCGAGTTTGCAATTTTCATTTCCGGTAATAAAAATGCTCAACTTTCGGAAGATGATGCCGATAATTAGAGTGTAAGGTAGGTTACAAATGATGATACAGAACATTAATGGAGTAAATCCACTTAACAACGTACAAAACACACGCCGCACTAGCGAGACAGAAAAATTTGCAACAACTTCTGCGCCTGATTCAATCAGTGTATCTGACGAAGCAAAAGAAGCTGCAAGAGCATACTTCCTGCGCCAGGTTGCTGAAGAAACACCTGATGTTCGTGCTGATCTCGTAGCTGCCGTAAAAGAAAAGATTAAGGACCCTAACTACCTTAATTCAGCTGTAATTGGTTCAACTGCTGACCGTATTCTGGACAGTTTTGGACTGTAATTTTTAGCTTTTGCTAAATTAATAAAAAAGGCAGAACTATCCGGTTCTGCTTTTTTTGTTTACAAAGAATTAATCAAGTTCTGGAGAAAAAATGGCAGATTTTACATTTAAAATTTCACCAAATATAATTCTTGGTTCCTATTCCGCAAGCCGTCTCGGACAGTTTGCCCTCGAATACGGAACACGCTTTATGCTGGTTCTGGACCCGGTTTTGCGCTCTGTGGGAATTGCTGACAAAATCACACAGTCTCTGACAGACCGCAATGTTGATTATTTTGTATTTGATGAATTTACAGAAATTGCAGAAACAAAAACTGTAAGCGCTGCCCTTGAACTTGCAAGAAAGTCACACATTCACGGGGTAATTTCTGCCGGAGGCGGAAAGGCCGTTAATATTGCCAGAGCCGTGTGCACCTTCTTTAACGAAACAAAAGACATTTATGACTTTACAGACGGCGATGTTCCTAAGAGTGCGCCGCTTCCACTTATCAGTCTGGCAACAACCTGCCGTGACCCGTATGTTTTTACGGATCGAATTCCACTGGTTGACTCAAGAAGTTCAAAATGTATTTTATTCAGGACAAAGAGCGGGCTGTGCAAGGCTTCTGTTTTTGACCCGAACCTTTCCGTTACCCTTACAGAAAATCAGACGGAATCCATGGCACTTGAATCCCTGTGTCTTGCAAGCGAAGCCTTCCTTTCTCAGAAAGCAAACTTTTTCAGCGATATGCTCGCAGAAAAATCAATTGAATTATTGAATTTTGCAATGAACGGCTCTGAAAGCCTCAATCTTACAACTCCCCAGGAAGAACTTTTAACTCAGGGCGGTTGTATGGCAAGTCTTGCAATTGCGTCCAGCTCCTTCGGGCCGGCCTCTCTGCTTGCACTGACAATCAATGCAAGATTCAAAATCAGCCGTTCACTTGTTTCGGCCATTCTCTTTCCCCACGTTATCGAAGACTGTATAAAATTCAAATCAGCAAAAGTTGAACGAATTGCAGAACTTTTTGGAATCGAGCGTCAGGATTCATCAAGCGCCGAAGAATTCTGCAAGGTTTTTGCCGACAATATCCGTCAGCGCATGGCAAAGGCAAACCTTCCGACCCGCTTAAAGGATCTGTCGGTTACAATTGAACAGCTGTCACTTGCCGCAGAAGATGCGGGCCAGCTTGAATATGTCAATTCACTTCCACGCTCAATGACAAGCGATGATCTGTTTGATTTGATTAAAACTGCATTCTAATCATGATTGAACCTGGCAAATTAATTCATCTGGAAGCAGGTCAGAAGCGCCGGAAACTCGCCCTGACCTTTGGAGCCCTTGAGCGCGACATTGACGGGATTCCGGAAAAAGGCAACGAATACAATTACAAAACAATCTCACGGCCGGACTACATAAAGCGTCTTGTAGAAATCATCGTAAAAGATGCAGACATGCCTCCCCTGGCACGCGACCAGCTGATTCAACTCATACAGACTGAACCATTTGATACACAGGCCGAAAAACGCACCTGTAATCTTGCGCGCAATACTCTCCTTGCAATGATAGGAACCTTCCCGGCTGAATGGGATTTAATCATTGCACCACACCCCAACACTCCGGACAAAAACGGTGTTGTAAAAGAGCGCGATTTTTTTAAAGACGTTTACGTTTACGCAGAAGACATCCGCTCTCCCTTCAATCTTGGTTCGATTTTTAGAAGTGCCGAAGCCATGGGCGCCCAGAAAGTTTTAATCA
>DLYJ01000264.1:15666-18300 GCA_003447785.1 Treponema sp. | reverse complement strand
CCGTTGAACAGGGCAACCAGCTCAGGCATTCCCGTCATCTGAACTTTCTTTGACCAGATTGCACCGATAATCGTACCGAGAAGAATTGCAACTGCAATCCAAACATAACCATTGGAAAGGAATGGGTTTCCTCCCCATGTTGCGGCATCAGTTGACCATGCGCTCATTACATCCTTTTGAATCAGGACTGTAACAACGGCAACCAGCATACCCACTGCTGAATAAAAGTTACCCTTGCGGGCTGTTGCGGTCTTTCCCAAAAGTTTGATTCCCCGGATAAAAAAGATACAGGAAATCATGTATAAGATTTTAATCAAAACGTCGTTCATTCCCGCCCCCTACTTTGAAGCCTTGTCGTCCTTTTTCTTGAACATACCAAGCATGCGGTCAGTAACCATGTAGCCGCCGATAACATTGATAGTCGCAAAAACAATAGCGAGGAAGCCGAGAATTGCCCCAACCTTTCCGCCGATTTTAACAGCCAGAGCCGTAATTGAAATAGCACCGACAACCGTAATACCAGAAATAGCGTTGGTTCCAGACATAAGCGGCGTGTGCAGCTGAGACGGAACCTTTGCAATCAGCTCAAGACCCAAGAAGGCCGCGATTACAAATACAAAAATAAGCATTATATCCATAAAATCTCCATTATGAACTGACTGACTCTAAGAGAATTATCTCCCGCCGAAAACCCGTCCCAAAAAAGGCTTCGCCCTTCGGGCTGCAGAATTTTTTTGGGAGCGGAACTTCGGCTCCGATAATTCTCAATTCATTCATTTCAGTTCAGAACTATTTTTTTATATAAACTCCTGAAATTCAGGGCGTTCCTCGACATATTTAGTTCTTAAATCTCTCATGTACAATCTGGCCGCCGCTTGTTAAGAGACAGCCCTTCATGATTTCGTCTTCGGGTTTTACTTCAAATTCCTTTGTTTCCTTGTTGTAGAAGTGTGTAAGGAATGCAGTAATGTTTCCTGAGAACATTTTTGAAGCATCGTAAGGAACCTGGCGTTCAAGCAAATCGCCTGACATGATTGTTACGCCGTTTGGAGTAACTACGTTTTCGCCGAATTTTGAACCTTCAACGTTTCCGCCTGTGCTTACTGCCATATCTACGACAATTGAACCAGGCATCATGCGGTCAAGGACATTTTTTTCGATAAGGCGTGGAGCCTTGCGTCCGAAGACTTTTGCAGTTGTTATTACGATATTTGCCTTTTCGCAGACCTTGGCCTGGGCTTCCTTCTGCTTGGCAATTTGTTCCGGGGTAAGTTCCTTTGCGTAACCCTGTGCAGTCTGACCCATTTCGCCCAGGTCGATTTTAACAAAGGAAGCACCGAGGGATTTAACCTGTTCTTCAACAACAGGACGTGTATCAAATGCGTCTACGCGGGCACCCAGGCGTTTTGCCGTAGCGATTGCCTGAAGGCCTGCAACACCCACACCAATAATGAAGACGCGGGCCGGGTTGATTGTTCCGGCAGGTGTAACCATCATCGGAAGAATTTTCGGAAGGTGGGCTGCCGCATTCAATACTGCAACATAACCTGCCAGAGAAGTCTGTGACGACTGAACGTCCATTTTCTGTGCCAGGGTTGTACGGGGAATCATTTCCAGGGAAACTGCCTTAACGCCTTTTTTTGCAAAATCGTTGAGCAGTTCCTTTTCGTTGAACGGGTCCAGGTAACTGATGTGGAGACTGTCTTTAGCAAGACCGGAAGCGCTTGCAGGTTTTAAGATTCGAACTACAATCTCGCTGGAAGAAGCAGCATCTTCCTCTTTTGCAACTACTTTTGCGCCGGCAGCTGTGTACATTTCGTCAGAAAAACCGCTTTTTAAGCCGGCTCCGCTGACTACGGTCAGTTCAAACCCCAGTCCGGTAAGTTTTTTAACGTCATCAGGAATCAGGGCAACGCGCGTTTCCAGCGGGTCTTTTTCCTTGCAGACAAGGACTTTCTTCATATTATCTCCTTTTTAAAGCCATGCGACCGCAGGATGCGGGCAGGCCGTTTTATTTATGCGCCAAACGAATTCAGCGCGATGTTTGAATAGTATAAATTCTATTTTAAATCCGATTGCTGAATAAGGCAAATTTTTTACCCCATTTTTCTTGGTCATAATAATTTACCACGGACTTAATTTTCGATAAAATTGAATTATGGAATTCAATCAGGAAACAATCGACGCACTCGTTGTCAACGAAGTGGACATTATGAAAAAAATTGCTGAAGAGCTTAATATTCGTGTGGCTCAGGTCAGCGCAGTTATAAGCCTTGTAAACGAAGGCTGTACAATCCCGTTTATTTCGCGTTACCGCAAGGAACGTCATGATAATTTGAATGAAGTTCAGGTTACTGCCTGCGACCACCTGTTCAAATCATACAAAAACCTTGAAGAACGCCGCCTCGAAATCGTCCGCGGTATTTTTAGCCAGGGTAAGCTTACAGAAAGTCTGTACAACGCAGTTATGGGCGCTACAACTCTCACTCAGCTTGAAGATTTGTGGGCTCCGTTCAAGAAAAAGAAGAAGACCCGGGGTATGGTTGCCGCAGAAAAAGGTCTTGAGCCTCTGGCTGACTTTATGGAAGGCCCGAACGATGATGCAGCAGTAGAAGCAGAAGCTCAGAAATTCAT
>DLYJ01000264.1:5516-15543 GCA_003447785.1 Treponema sp. | reverse complement strand
AAGGACATCATCGCCGAACGCACCAGCCAGAATACGGAAAACCGCTCTGATGTTCATGATCTGTACATGGCATCTGGTTCAATCCAGACAAAGGGTATTGTTCCGGAAGGACAGGATGCAACTGTGGCTGAGAACACATCAACTTACAAAATGTACTGGGATTACTCGGAACCTCTCAACCAGGTTAAGCCTCACCGCATTCTTGCGATTAACCGTGCAGAACGGGAAGGCGCTCTGGATGTAACAATCGATGTTCCTGTTGATGACGCTGTAGCAATGCTCCAGAAAAAAGTTAAAATTTCAAATAAATATCATAAAGATGCAATTGAAGACGGTCTTGTCCGACTTCTTTCCCCTGCAGTTGTCCGCGAAATCCGTTCAGACGAAACTGACCAAGCTGACGACCACGGTATCGGTCTGTTCTCTGCCAACCTCAAGAACCTTCTGATGACACAGCCTATTAAAGGAAGCCGTGTCCTCGGAATCGACCCTGGTATTCGAACCGGTACAAAGTGTGCGGCCCTCGATGAAACAGGCAAGTACCTGGGATTCTTTAAGATTTATCAGGTACAGGACCCTGCTGACGCTTACAAACAGTTGAATGACGCAATCGACAAGTACGACATTCAGGTTGTTGCTGTGGGAAACGGAACAGGCAGCCCTGAAGTTCAGGCGATTGTAAGCAAGGTAATCAGCGAAAATTACGCCGGCGGTGACGTTCAGTACACAGTTGTTGATGAATCAGGAGCTTCGGTTTATTCAGCAAGCCCTGTTGCAACAGAAGAATTCCCTGACCTTGATTTGACTATCCGCGGTGCAATCAGCATGGGACGCCGTCTCCAGGACCCGCTTGCTGAACTTGTTAAAATCGATCCGAAGGCAATCGGTGTCGGTTTGTACCAGCATGACGTTAACCAGAAAAAACTTGCAGAACAGCTGGACGAAGTTGTAGGACAGGTTGTTAACCAGGTTGGCGTAAACCTCAATACAGCAAGTTACATGCTCTTAAAATATGTTTCGGGAATCAACCTTACAACTGCAAAGAAAATTGTTGCTTACCGCGACGCAAACGGCAAAATCACAAGCCGTGAAGACCTTAAAAAAGTTCCGGGGCTTGGTCCAAAGGCATTTGAACAGTGTGCCGGATTCTTAAAGATTGCAGAAAGTGCAGACCCTCTCGACAACACATGGGTTCACCCGGAAAACTACGATGCAGCCCGGGAAGTTCTTTCTTATGTGCGGGAAGGAAAACAGGTTCCGGCTGAGCTTAAAAAGAAGCTGTGCGAAAAGTACAACGTGGGCGAAACTACAATGAACGATATCATTGATGAACTTGGAAAGCCTAACCGCGATCCGCGTTCAGATTATCCGGCACCGATCATGCAGAAAGGCGTTGTTAAATTTGAAGACCTTACAGTCGGCATGAAGGTAACAGGTAAAATCAAAAACGTAGTAGACTTTGGTGCCTTTGTAGACATCGGTCTCCACGAAACAGCCCTGATTCACATTTCTGAATTGAGCGATACTTACGTTTCTGACCCGATGGACGTTATCAAAGTTGGTGACGTAAAGGAATTTACAATCATTGCCCTTGATAAGGACCGCATGAGAATTTCCCTTTCCCTCAAGAGCGACGCAAGTCAGCGCCTCGGACAGACAAACGAAGGCAAGAAGCCGGCTGCCCGCGCTGAAGGTGACGGAAAACGCCGCGTAGTTGTGGTTAAGAAATCTTCTCCGGCTGGAGTCGCTGCAGGTGCAAACCGTTCAGGTTCAAACCGCGACTTTAACCGTGGCGGCAGAAACTACGGTTCAGACGACGGCGAAACTTACAATCCTTTTGCCGCATTCTTTAACAAATAAATGAAAAAGCCGGGGTGCAGGACGATTCCTGTATTCCGGCTGCAGTTTTTAGAGATTTTAGATATTTTCCTGTTAGGACTCCTTGTAGGGGTCCTTTTTTGTGTTATAATTTCCGATAATAAGATAAAGGAGAATTTGCAATGAAAATACAAAAGACTGGCACAGCCGTTGCGATAATTGCAATTTCATTTTTCTCATTTTCATGCGGTTTCGTAGATGATTTAAAAAATCTTCAAAAACCGGAAACCGTCAAGATAAAATCTGAAGGTGCAAAATATTCAGTTCCCCTCGGTGACGTAACAATGGATATGGACAAGTATCTTAATGTGTCGGAACTTGCATCAAAGATGTCCAACGACGGCCTTGAAATTTACGATTACAACCATAACGGAAGCGACAGCGTTCAGGAATTTCTGATTAATTATCCAATCAGTCAGATTCCACTTGATTTTGGCACTTACCTTGATGGTCTTGATATCCCGACTTTAATCAGCCGCAATATTTCGCAGGAAATCACGGTTCCGGGAACTTTTGCCTTTAACCAGAGCATCAGCCTGCCGGATTTTAACCTGATTTTAGTAAACAGTTTTAATGCCAAGCCCGAGACTAAGTCAGTTCCAATTCTAACACCAGGACCAGAAGATATAAAAAGTACTGCCAACGGAACATGGACAGGCTTTGAAATCACTGTACATTTTACAGAGCCTGATTTTGATACGATGACTTTTGCAAGCGGCGGTCTTGTCATAGCTTGTGCTCCGGTTGCAAACAACCTTGGTGATGACTTTGAGATGAACCTGATTCCTGTTCTGTATAATTCAGACAAAAGCAAAATTATAGCGCAGGCAACAGAGTCAACCCGTCTTGCTCCGGGCGGAACCATCTATTTTGATTTGAGCGGGGCAACAATTGAACCAAGCATGGTCTTAAGGTTTAACGGTTCAATTCAATACGGAAACGGCGGTAACGGTTATTACGGAATTTCTGTACTTATGAATCCGGTTTCTCAGATAAGCAAAGTTACCGGTCTGACAATGAATACAGACAAAATTGAAGAATATGATCCGGGTGCCGGTTCAATTCCGTTTAATACGACAGTTGACATGTCAGCTGTGAGCAGTTTCCTGGTATCGGCAACAATTACCGACGGCGCAATAACTTACAAAGCCGCTGTTCCTTCAGCTTGGAGCGGAGTTGTCTGTGAATCGGATATTGCAATGACAGGCGGCATCACAGCCAATGCTTCGGAATTTATGAATTCGGTTCCGGAGGAAGGTGACAGTTCAAATTATATCCTTAATAAATCACTTCCCCTTGCGTTAAAGGATATTACACCGGAAGACCTGACTCTTTCTGGTACTGTAAGGCTTTCCTTTGTTAATGCAACCTTTGTATTTGATTCTTCCAGTCCCACTTCTTTAGATATTGTGGGCGGGGCAAAAATCAACAAGCTGAATATTGTTTATCTTAAGCCTGAAAAACTTCTTGATATGACAACCTTTGGCCAGGAATTCAATATTGAATTTGGAAGCTCTGTAACTGAATACGTTGATACAATCGAATTCAATAAACTGGCGATTACAGCGACAACTACAACTGACCTGGCTTTTAATCCGGTTCAGGGCGACCTTATTATGGAAGCCCACTTTACTTCGGATGCGTTTAAGATTTCAACCCCGATTGAGGATGATTATGCAATTTCTGCACCAAACGATAATTTATCCCTTTCGACCGGTGAGGACTGGACGGGAATAGTTGAGCCTGCATCAACGCCGAAGCTGGATATCGACCTTGGCGTTACCGTTCGTAGTTCAATTACGGAAGGGGGCCACGCCGGCCATATCTGTCTTTCAGAATTACAGCTTGATAAGACTTACAATATTACTTCAGAAGTAATTTTTGAATATGACTGGGTCAAAGTTGTATTGAATACGGATAATACGGCTGTTGACGGCTCTTTTGATGCATCATTCAACTTAAAGGATACAATCAACGGTTACTTTAAAGAGGATGAAAACAATATCGCCAATAAAATTCAATTTAGCGGAATTGAAGGTTATCTTTTTGTAACACGCCCTGTTTTTGAAGCAACAGAAGAAGTTCCGACGGACCCGCTTGCTGATTTGCTTTCTTTCAGCGGAAAAGTTAATGCGGTTTACAGCCAGACGGACGAAAATGATGTTACGACTAATGAGACGGTTTACCTGATTGGATCTGAAACGCAACCTGCAACACTTAGTCTGGCAGAAAGTGAACTTGACCTTTCAAGTCTTGCTGACGAAAACGGAACTATCAACGACGCCGGCGATATTATCTTTCCGGATCTGGGTGCAGAAAATGTAAACGATGATGACTTTATTTACTCTGCAAGGCTATCTGCCGATGCACTTTCCCAGATGTTCAACGCAGAAGCTGAAACCTGTTCAATGAATTATAATCTGGCGCTTAATTCGGGTTCAGGACAAAAGCTTACCCTTACAAAACAGCAGGTAGACACGCTGCGAACCGAAGGTTCCTGCTCGCTTAACCTGACAATCTGTATGCGCCTTCCGCTGCAGCTTCTGATTACAGATGATATTGAAATCGAAGATGTTCTTGCCCTCGGCGGTCAGAAAATTGAAAATGATGTTCTTGGACGGGATGGTCCGACTGAAAGCGACAGTAACTTTAAAAAATACTCGGACTTAATCGAAACCATTACGCTCAATTACTTTATCAAGACTACAACAGGGCTTAATATGACGGCAAACCTGACTGACGATGCTTCAGGAATCAACAAGAGCATCGTCTTTGGCGGAAGTGAAAAGGCAGAACAGGCATTCGCTTTTTCTTCCACAGAACTTGATAGAATTCTGGATTCATATCCGTTTACTCCGAAAGTCGGTCTGAATATAAAACAAGGCACGGTAAGGATTCCACGAAGCTCATATCTGAGATTTATGGGATATGTCACGGTAGAAACTGGCGGTGAAATCACCGTTTATGGAGACTAAAATGAAAAGATTACTTTTATTGAGCATAGCAGTTATTTTAGTTCCTCAGTTTGCACGGGCGGAACTTGCCGAATCTCACAGATATTTTGAAATGGGCGTGGACGTTCAGGCCGGTATCAGTAACAACTATCTGGGCCTGACCGACATTCTCGTAAAAGAACTGGTAATTGACTTTCAGAAAATGGAAAGGGAAGTTCCAGATGATGGTCTGACCTTTGACTATACTGCAGACGCCGACTATCACATGTCCCTTGATATCAACAAATACTTCAGGGGCAAACTTTTCTTTGGTGTGGACGGATCCGGTTACGCAAACATCGGCCATGAACTTTTTGAAATCCTTGGAAAAGGTGTAAAGGTTAACGAATCAAAAAGCATCGGCCTGTCACTGTACGGTGACCTCTTCCTGGACGCAGGAATTTCGTACAAGACCGACATTAAGGGTTTTGGTGTCCGTGTTGAACCTGCTGTGTATATGCCCCTTGTTCATGTGGCAGATACTTCTGCAAAGTTAAAGTATACTTCAAATAAAGCCGGTCTGATTCGTGCGGATGCCGAAATTCCGGTTGATATTTATACAATTGTTGATATGGATGGCTTTAAAAAGGATCAGGTTACAATGGAATATGTATCCAACGCCATCAGCGAAGCAATCCGGAACATCGGTTTTGACTTGTTCCTGGAAGTTGAACACAAAATCACCAGAACTTTTGAAATGGGCGGATTTACCCGAATTCCAATCGTTCCGGGAAAACTCGATTATGTTGCCAGTACCAGATACTGGGCATACGCAGAACAGTCAAACTTTCTTGGATATTTGAACGATACAAACTCTTTTAAAAGTGACTCAGGTCACGATGAATTTACATATTCAAAAAAGACAGCTAAGGTTCACAGACCGTTTATTCTTGGTGCGGAAGGTGCATGGAGACCGTTTGGTCCGTGGTGTACATTCCGTCCAAAGATGGACATGGTAATCCGAAATCCATATTCTCCGGAATGGCAGATTTTTGGTGAATACGCGCTGTCAGTTGACTTCAGGTTCCTGAAGGTTGTCGGCCTGCATTTTGCAACACGCTACGAAAATCTTGTATTCAGTCAGGTGATGGGCTTTAGCCTTAATACACGCATTGTTGAACTTGATATTAAGGCAGCATTGCGCGGCGGTGACTTTGCGAACAGCTTTGACTTGAGCGGGGCCGCAGTTCAGCTCGGCCTCAAATTCGGCTTCTAGCGGTATCTGTGTGCCCAGGCCCTAGGACTCATGCCGGTATTCTTTTTGAAAACAGAGCTGAAGTAGTTCTGGTTCTGGAAGCCCAGGCGTGTCGCGATTTCGCTCAGCTTGATTGACTCCACCTGCAGAAGGTTCTTTGCCTGTTCAATCTTGAGCTTTTCATGAAGGGTCTGAATTGTATAGCCTGTCAATTCCTTTGCGCGGCGTACAAGATGACTCTTGCTGACCATAAGTTCGTCTGCCATTTTATCCAGATTTGTCATTTCGTTTAAGTGTTCAACCAGATAGTTTGTAATCTGGCGCACAGTGATTCCATTCTTGCTTTCCTGAACATTGTCGGTAGAAAGGTGAAGAATTCCCACGAGCTGGTCGCCGCTCAAAAGCATTGAGTGTTCTTTTGTTCTTCCTTCCTTTACATAAACCGAATAAAGCGCGTTGCTCAAAAGCATGCGGACTGTATCGTAAACCGAAATGTTCGGGGTGCCGATTTCGAGGAAGGCGTAACCAAAATAGCGGTCTGCGTGGTAAAGTATTTCCAGCATTACAGAGTAACGGCGGCCCTGGGGGAAGAAAATCTTTGGAATGCAGGTCGGGTCGTAAACTTTGTACGGGAGCTTGCTTTTAATGTCTGACGGCGGTTCAGGGAGGATGAGTTCAAGATTTGATGAACTTAAATCCATCGTCATATTGTCAGAAAGACAGAGCATGATTCCAGGAATTTCAAGTTCGCTCAGCTGGTAGCGCAAAACGTCCTGAATTTGCTTTCCGGTAGTTGCAGAAGCAAAGTTCATTGCAATCTGCGACATATTGTTCATCATGTAAGAATTTTCACGGGTCGAAAGCGTGTCGTATTCAATAAATACAGAAACCAGGGAGCGCAGCTGATGGAAAATGTCTTCGATGTGCATAAACTGCGATTCATCATCTTTGACCATCGGCAAAATTACGCGGCGCAGATTTGTGATATTCTGCTGGAGCTGATAATTTACAAGCATTGAATCCTTACGGATGTTCTGCAAAAGTGTCTGGAACCAGCGGAGCATTACGCTGGGAGTCGGCTTGTCGTAAATATCTTCAAAAATTGAATCTACAAGTTCTGTAATTTCGGCCTCGCTCTGCTGCGGGAAGATGGTTTTAACCTTAGAAAAGAGATAGTTTCTGACATCTTCTTCGCTGGACTCGGCGAGGGACTCTTTATTTGTGTTAATCTGGGTTCCGGCGTCAACGATACTCTGTTCAAAACAACCGCAGCTTTGTCGCACGAGCAGGGAAGTGGGAACGAGTCTTGTGTGGAAAATTGTTTCCGGGGACATGATGCGGTCAATCAAAAGTTCAACTGCCGCATAGCCACGCTTAAAGTACTCCAGGTTCATTGTAGTGACAGGCGAGCGGGCTGTGATTCCGTTGTACTGGTTGTTAAAGCCTGTAATCGCAATGTCCTTTGGAACGTTGATTCCACGCTTGTCCAGTTCTTCAATTACTGTCGATGCAATAATGTCTGAGGCTGTAATGATACAGTCGATTGAATTATGATTTTTGAGGTCATAGGCGCTGCATAACTGGTTGACCGCCATCGCGATATCAATCGAATCCATCGTTTTGGTCATGTAAACAGTGTTTGGAAGTTCCTGGAGACCATATTTTTTTAGTTCTTCGCGGTAAACTGCCAGACGGGTAAGGTGCGGTTCGGAAATTTTTGAACCCATGTAAACAAAGTTTTTGTAATGGTGAGTGTTTACAAGGTGGTCCATAATCAGGGCGATTGAATTATGATTGTCGATTCGGATACATGGAATTCCATCGATGTCCATATAACCGATATCAACCATTGGAAGCGGCTTGAGCGCGTTAAAAGTATTCACGATAGTTTTGTTGTCCAGAAGGTTACACATAGACGAAGTCCATGTTACAAGCCCGTCAACAAGAGGCGCCTTCATAAACCTGAAACTTTTTAAATAGTGGGAAATAAAATCAATGTCGTCAAAGAGCGAATATTTGATCGCTCCGGCAAAGTTGATAAAGTTAAGATCGTAATCATTGGCGGCCTTCATGATACCTGCAATGTATTCCTGGCCGATGAATGAACGAAAGTCAGCGATTCCGGCAAAACCGATTGTTACGCGGTTGCCCTGGTTTTTACGCTGGGTTAAAAAAGCCCTTCTTTTTGCAATACCCTGATTCATAGTGATTTTATTATATAACATTATGAGTATTTTTTATAGATAAAATGCAAAAAAAGTTAAATTTATTCAAAAAAAAGTCAATAATTTGATATTTCGGATAAAATCTAACGTTAAATTGAATTCCCTGCGAACTGTGTCATATAAAGCTGATAATAATTGCCGCCCTTTGCCAGAAGTTCCCTGTGGGTTCCCTTTTCAATTATCCGCCCTTTATCCATAACGACAATCATATCCGCATCCTGGATTGTAGAAAGACGGTGGGCAATTATGAGGCTCGTTCTGTTCTGCATAAGGCGCACCATCGCATCCTGAATGTTCCGTTCAGTTCGGGTATCGACGCTTGATGTGGCTTCGTCCAGAATCAAAATCTTCGGATATGACAGGAAGGCCCGGCTGATAGTTAAAAGCTGCCTCTGGCCCTGAGAAAGGTTTGCCCCGCCGCCGGTTAAAATTGTGTCGTAGCCGTCGCTTAAAGTTTCTACAACCTTGTCGCAGTTTGCAAGGGCAGCAGCCTCAATCATTTTCTGGTCGCTTATTGTCTGGTCGGCGTATTTTAAGTTTGCACGCACGGTGTCGGAGAATAAAACAGTGTCCTGCAAAACGATTCCGATGCTGTCACGAAGGCTGTCTTTGGAAATCTCGCGGATGTCGGTTCCATCGACTGTAATCGAGCCGGAATCAATATCGTAAAACCTCATCAACAGGTTGACGATTGTGGTTTTTCCGCATCCGGTTGAACCCACAAGGGCGATTTTTTTGCCTGCTTCTACCTTTAATGTAAAGTCATGAATTATCTGTTTGCCTTTTACATAACTGAAGTTTACGTTCTTGAATTCAATGACGCCTCCGCTGACATTGAGCGGCAGGTTGGGTCCGTGGTCTTCGCCCGGTTCATCAAGAATTGAAAAAATGCGTTCGGCACCTGCAACAGCGGTTTCAATCTGGCCGTACAACTGTGCAAGTTCATTTATCGGCCGGGAAAACTGTTTTGAATAAATGATGAATGCAGAAATTACGCCGACAGAAATGTAACCTTTGAGTGCAAACCAGGCACCGATTGCGGCAACAATTACAAAGGAACAGTTGTTGAGCATATTCATCAGAGGCCCCATGGCGTTGCCGATTATGTCTGCGATAATTCCGGTTTTTGTAAGTGAATCACTGGCCTTTGTAAATTCATCAATGGTTCTGGATTCAAGGTTGTAGGCAGTGACAGTTTTTCCGAAAGAAACCTTTTCTTCAACAATGCCGTTGAGAGTTCCCAGAAGAACCTGTCTTTTTACATAAAATTTATGCATAAGATAAGACATTATCTTTGTTACAATTACGGTCAGAATTACCGTGCTGAACGTTAAAAATGTGAGCGGAACGCTGAAGCTGAGCATTACGGTTATAGTTCCAAGAAGTGTCAGAACGCCAGAAAAGAGCGAAGTCAGTGACTGGCTTATTACGGTGGAAACGTTTTCGGCATCGTTTGTCATGCGGCTCATGATGTCGCCGTGAGAATGGGTATCAAGGTAAGAAACCGGGAGATTAATAATCTTGTTAAAAAGCTGTGCGCGCAGTCTTCGGATTACGTTTCTTGAAAGCGTTGCCGAGAAAAATCCCTGCAAAAGCGTTGCTCCGGCGTGGAAGGCATAAAGTGCAAGCATTGTCAGAAGGATTTTCGGAACCCGCCCAAACTCCCCGGCAACAAGGGAGTCTATTGCGCGGCTCTGCATGGAAGGAGCGATGACGCTTGCAATTACCGTAACGAG
>DLYJ01000264.1:0-5412 GCA_003447785.1 Treponema sp. | reverse complement strand
TGCCGTTTTTTGGTTTTTCCACCGGGGCCGCCATTCTTCCGGGACCGCCGCGCCTAAAACCCTGTTCCGCAATTTTTGATTTTATTTGTGAACTCACGGGCGGCCTCCTTCAGTCTGCTTTAACTGTGAATCATAAATGTCCTGGTAGACCGGGCAGGTTTTAAGCAGTTCTTCGTGGGTTCCGGTTGCGCAGATTGAGCCGCCGTCAAGGACAGCAATTTTATCAGCATTTTTTACGGAAGCGATGCGCTGTGCGATAATGATTTTTGTAATTCCCTTATAATTTGAATTCAAGGCCTGATAAAGCCGTGATTCTGTCTTTAAGTCCAGAGCGCTGGTAGAGTCGTCAAAAATCAGAATTTCGCCCTGTTTGAGAAGGGCGCGGCTGATAGCGATTCTCTGGCGCTGACCGCCTGAAAGACTCATTCCCCGTTCTGCCACGGGAGTATCGTAACCGCCGGTCTGCTGCAGAATAAATTCCTCTGCCTGGGCAGATTGTGCGGCCGCCCTGATTTCTTCTTCTGTGGCACCGTCTTTACCCATGGCAATATTGTCCCGGATAGTCGTGCTGAACAGTTCGCTTTTCTGAAGGCATACGGAAATTTTTTTGCGTAAGGTTTCGAGTTTGTAGTCCTTAACATCGATTCCGTCGACTGCTACGATGCCGCCTGTTGCATCATAAAAGCGGGGAATAAGGTTTATGAGGGTAGTTTTGCCGCTTCCTGTTGCACCGATAATTCCCAGAGTCTGGCCGGACTGAATATCAAGACTGATGTTTTTGAGAACTGTTGTGTTTGTTCCAGGATAAGAAAAACTTACATTTTTAAAACTTATTGTGCCTCTTTCTGTCGGACCGGTTGAATTTGTACCGTCCTGGATTTCAGAATCTGTATTCAATACTTCTGCGATTCGTTTTGCGGAAACGCTTCCTCTGGAAAGAGTCTGAAAAATCATTGCGAGCATCATCATTCCGCTTAAGATTTGCGAAATATAAGTGATTGCAGCCATTACGGTTCCCGGCGCAATTGAACCGGATTTTACAATGATTGAACCCACCCAGATAATTCCTACAACTGCGAGGTTTAACACGATGTTCATTACAGGCCGCAGAAGAGAAAGCATAATCTGCACCTTGAACTGGGTGTTAACGAGGTTGTCGTTTGCCTGTTCAAATTTTTTCTGCTCGTAATTTTCCTGAACAAAGGCCTTTACGACGCGGGCACCGGATACGTTTTCCTGCATGATGTTGTTCAATTTATCGAGGCTTGTCTGCAGCAGGTTGAATAATGGATTTGTTTTCCATACAACGAGAGTTACGTTCAATATAATAAGAGGAAAGGCGCATGCAACAATTACGCCGAAGGAAAGGTCCAGCGAAAGCAGGGCAGAAGTTCCCCCGATAAAAAACATTAGGCAGCGGACAAGTCCGCGGATCAACTGCATTACAAGCTGCTGAACCTGGGTAATGTCGTTTGTAATGCG
Organism: Treponema sp.; assembly: GCA_003447785.1. Taxonomy (GTDB): domain Bacteria; phylum Spirochaetota; class Spirochaetia; order Treponematales; family Treponemataceae; genus Treponema_D. Next base: position 3,930 of record DLYJ01000264.1, on the reverse strand, counting down.
TGTGATAAGAGAGCCCGTACTGAATTTGTCAGTCTGGGCAAAGCTGAAATGCATGATTCTGGTAAAGCAGGCTTTACGGAGGTCATTGCCGTAGTTCTGGCCGGTTACGTTGGCAAAAACCGCGGATAAAATTCCCGCAAGCCCGCCGAATGCTACAATGATAATCATGCGGATTCCTGTAGAAATAATCAGGCTCACATCAGAAACACCGCCCCTGTCGAGACCTAAAATACCATTATCAACGATGATTTCCATCAGCTTAGGCTGAACAAGGTCAATAAAAACTTCGGCCACCATAAAAAGCGAAGCAAGAAGGGCAAAAGGCCAGTACCGCAAAACCATTTTTAGCATCTTTTTCATATTAATAAGAATATAGAATTGCGTAAGTTTTTTCTATTAAAATTTGCCCGCGCCTGTTACTTATTGAACCAGTCTTCCAGGTGTAAAAAAGCTCTGTACCACAGGACGCGGCACGGGGAAGAGTTTCCTGCTTTATCTGCCGCGCATTTACTTTAGCCCCATGGCCACTCACTACTAGACAGTTATAAAGTAATTGTTGACAAGTAATGAATTTTCAAGTTAAAATTACTCTATTGGGAATTCATAGCACAGGGTACGATAGAAGCATAGCTTCTATCGAGACTCGCTAAAAACTCACCTCGTGAGTTTTTACGGCTACGCCGTCGCTCCCTACCTCTCATTTTAATGAATGGGAGGACTGCGCTGATATGACAAAGTACGAAGAAGCTATGCTTTGCATTGCGATTATCGAACTGCTTATAGATGCGCTCGCTCTCTTCAAGTTATTCTTGTAAGGGCAAAAAAAAGCCTACCCATAAAAGTGTAGCGAACTTCGGATAGGCTTTTCACAAATGCTTAGAGAGGCAAGCCACAGTGCTGTGGATTCCCTCTATGCTTTTAAATATATCACAAATCCCCAAAATGTCAATAAACAAAAAGCCCCGTACCACAGGACGCGGCACGGGAAAAAAATGCCGTGTGGCAGAACTATTGCCACACGGCTGAAAAATGGCTTTCGCCTGCTAATGCTTTTTCGGCAAAGTTATTTTATTGCGCCGATAAATGGAAGATACTCTTTTACTGCATTACTCTGCACTGTAATTTCCATTGCATCTTTAGATTTAATGTAGTAATAATCGCCAAACAAGTCAGTTCTTGAGCTGCCAGGGTTATAGCAGTCTTCTGTTCCATAAGCATGAGTTCCTACATATTCCTGAGTAAAATCTGTATTTGCACATGTTAAAGTGTAATTATTAACTGTTTCAGCCGCATCTGCTGTGCCATATTTACATGTACCTGCGACAAAAATATATGAGCCTGCAGGTAATGTTACTTTAACAGATGTAGCTCCAGAACTCTTTACTTCAACACCGTGGCCGTTTGCATTACCACCACTGATAACAACGCTCATTTCATCATCAGTGAATGTGCCGTTGTCAGCAGTCTCAACAAAATACTTTGGCTCTTTTACAAGTTTGATGAAAGGTAAATATTCTTTTACACCATCACTGTTCAAAGAAATTGCCATTGTGCTGTCTGATTTTACAATGAAGATATCTCCATAAAGGTCAGTTCTTGAACTACCAGGATTGTAACAATCTTCGGTTGAGTAAGTGTGAGTTCCGATAAATTCATATTTAAAGTCATCATTTGAACATGTCAATGTGTATGGCTTTTCAGCATTACCGTACTTACATGTTCCTGCAACAAGAATGTAAGAACCTTTAGGAATCGTAATTGTTACGCTTGATGTACCAGTTGCCTTTACTTCAGCCCCGTGTCCGTTAGCATTTGTTCCACTGACAATAACATTTAAGTCGCCATCAGTGAAAGTACCGTCTGCGGCAGTTTCAACCATCCATGCTGTAGGTGTTTCTTCACCATAATTATTATTCTTAGATTCATCTGCTACAGCGTTAGCATCTGTTTCCCATGCTGTAAGTTCTGTTTCGTCCCATTTTGAACCTGCAGCATAAGCGTCATCTTCTACAACATATACGCGGTTAAGGACTGTACGGCGTCCGTTGAATTCAAGTGCATAGTCAGCGGCAGAGATTGTTCCGATGTGGTCAATTGCCTTGCTTACATCAATGTCGCCTGTCAGATTGTAAATCTTAAGACCAACCTTGTCTTCTTTTCCGTCGATGTAGTCATAAGTCTTAGCACCGCTCCAGAGGTCAGTTGAAACCGAACCAGCTCCTTCTTTTGCGAATGCTGTATTTACGACAGCAATCTGATCGTAGAAGTCACCAGATCCGGCATTGCGTCCGAGGTAGCAGGTTACTCCATCTTCAACAGTTACTGTTGAGTTAAGAAGAACATAGCCCTTTCCAAGTTTTGCCTTAGATTTAGTTCCGCAGCGAGAAACAAACAATATGTCTGCTGTAGAAGAAGCAGCTTTTGCAGAATCAAGGAGACACTTGAGGTCACATTTTTCAAACAATGCAACATCAGAGTAACCCCAGATAAAGTCTGTATCACCTTCGATGTAACAGTCATAGAACCAAGAAGGTCCGCGAGTACAAACAGTATCCTGATGACTCAAGAGAGTTGAATTGTAAACAACAAGCTTGTTAGAAGATTTATCGTAGAGAGCTTCTGCCTGAGTGTCAGCAGTTCCAACAACAGAACGGTCACAAGTGTTTTTGATTGTAAGATTTTTGATAACAACCTGACCTGCTTTGTTGCCAAAATAAACAACCGAACGAGTATCCATTGAACCGTTCCATTTGTTAAGGTTAGTCCACTGGATTACGGTGTCAGTTCCGCGTGCATTAGTTCCTGTACCTGCGAGAGTAATATTTGCTGCACCGTTGAAGTGAACAAGTTCGCGGTATGTTCCCGGAGCGATATTGATTGTGTAATCACCAGTTGAAGCTCCGATTGCGAGAAGTGCACCGTGTACAGTGCGGAAGTCGGCAGTTGAGCTTTCTGAACCATCTACTGTGATTGTAGAAGAAGGTGTTACTGCAGCACGAACTGTAAATGACCATGCCGGGCTAGCTTTGTTAAGGGCAAGACCGTCAAAGTCTTTTGAGTTGAGTTTAGCAGTAATAACATTTTTTGGAATTGCAACAAAGTAAGTTTTACCTGCTTTGAGTGCTCCATAATGTGGAGTAAAGTAAACAGCATTTCCTTCTACACGAATCATCTGATCCTTAACATTTACAGTATTTCCTGCCTGTACATCAATTGTTTCATCACTTGCTTTGATTGTATCAACCCAGTTTCCTTCGTCATCATAGATAGAAATTGAACCTGTTGAAGATACAGAAGGTACATCATCAAATGTGATTCTGAATTCACCATCTTCAAATACTGATGTAGCTCCATTTGCAGGGTAAACTGAAGTAAGTGCTCCGTAATTATCTGTTGAATTAAAATCTTCAACAACAACAGTAATTGTAGAAGCAATGTAGGTAGCCTTAGAGTTGATTACCTTGAGAGTTGTAGATGTTGTCGGAGCAATGCCCTTAACAGTAAGTGTTCCGTTACCATCATTAGTAACTGTAAGGATGGAACTATCGTATTCAAGCAATACACTAGCTGGAGAACCGTCTGCAAGACAGGTGTAAGTAATTGTATCTTCACTGTTAAGCTGGATTCTGAGTGATGTGCTGCTTACAGCGAGTGAAGAAAGAACAGTCTGTTCATCAAGACCGTCAAATGTGTAGCTCTTGCCTGCAACTTCCATCTTGATATTGCTGTACTTGGCGTTTTCTGCAGTTGTACCGCCTAAAGCTGGATAAACGATATCGGTTGTGCTGTAGTACATTGGTGTTGTATTTGAACCGAGGACAGTTCCAGCAGAATCAGATACCGTATAAACAATACAGTTTGAAGTTCCGTTTTCTGTGTTGTTAGCAGCAGTGTATTCAGCCTTGAAGTGGTATTTTGTACCTGTAGCCC
>DLYJ01000091.1 GCA_003447785.1 Treponema sp. | reverse complement strand
GCTGACCACGCAGACATCTGGGCAAGGGCAGCGGCCGTAATCGGAAATTCAATCGGGGATAACAAGGTAATCGTTCCCTTCGCTTTGGGAACCCATCTTGCATTCTTTGAAGGCAGGGATTCCCTTCCGGTAACGCTTGCCCTGGAAGGCGGATGTGATTCAGTTCAAAACCGTATCGATCTTCTTGAATCAAAATACCGCTACTCGGTTGCAGCCTGCCTTCCTGTAGAAACTACAGACTGGTACGGAAAGGCAAAATTGACCTTGCCGATTCAGACGTCGTTTAATATTGCAGCCACAGCCGAATACAGAAAAACTGCCTTTGACAACGGTATCTGGTACGCAGGTTACGATGAGGCAGGAGCTGAATTGAGTTCAGGCTATTATGCGCTTGTTTGCGGCAAACGAACTGACTTTAACACCAGTGTTGAATTTACGGCCGTTGTAAAGGACTTTAAACTTACAGGCCGCTGGTATGCATTCTGGATGGATGTTCCTGTGCTTGAAGTTCCCCACTCTCTGGAAGCCGGTATATTCTACCAGGAAAGCAGTGCCCGCTGGAGCGCAGGTGCTTCAATCAAACAGGCAATGGGAGAAGACGCCGACGCAATGCCGGACCTGAGTGCTGATGTTGCAGTCAAGGCATCCAAGTCAATCCGCCTTGCCCTTGAGCTGAACGATGTTATAAAATTAGTTACAAACAAAACAAGAGACTATGCAGCTTCGTCGTATAAAGCCCGGGGCGGAAACGCAATGCTTCTTGTAAAATTCCAGTTTTAAAAAGTACTTATAAGGGAGAATTATTATGTTAGACATGTTGAAATCAGGTGGAATTCTTATTATTCCTATTCTGGTTTGTGGAATTGCCGCAACCTACATCATTATTGAACGCCTGGTATATTTTTCATCGGTAAGAAAAAGAGATGTTCAGCTCAAGAAAAACCTGAAGGAAGCTCTTTTGCGCCAGGATTATTCTGCCGCTGACGCATTCTGTTCAGCAAGCGGAACTCCTTTCAGCCAGGTTGTAAGAAAGGCTCTGGCTATGAGAAGCCTGGATGAACAGTCTCTGAAAGAAATCGTGGAAACAGAAATGGAAGCTGTAATTCCTCAGCTTGAACACTCACTTACCCTGCTGGGAACAATTGCAAACATCAGTACCCTGCTGGGACTTTTTGGTACTGTAACCGGTAACATCAAGGCTTTCGGCGTTCTGGGACAGGGAGCAAGCATGGGGAACCCGGCCGTTCTCGCGGGAGCAATCGCAGAAGCCCTCGTAACAACTGCCGCCGGACTTTTTGTTGCAATTCCGTCGATGATTTTTTCAAACTACTTTACACGCCGTGTAAACAAGGAAATTGTTGAACTGGAATCTTCTGTTACAGAAGTTCTTCTCAGATTAACAGGTAAACTAAGATAGGAAGTTCAGATGAGAATTAAACGAAGAAGAAACTTCAACAGCGGAGCTGATTTGACTCCGATGATTGACGTTGTATTTCAGTTGATTTTGTTCTTTCTGGTAAGTACAACCTTTGCGGTTCTTCCTGCAATCAATGTAAACCTTCCGGAAAGCGAAACTTCTCAGTCAGAAGCCATTGCTGGAATTACAATCACCGCTTCCGCTTCAGGAAAGTTATGGTTTAATGATGAGGCCGTGACATTAACTACCCTGGATTCAAAACTCAAAAACTTTGATACTGAGGGCAAAAAACGCTCGGAATATCCTGTAACCCTGGAAGCCGATTCAAAAGTTACAAACGGAATGATTGTAAAAATCTTTGACGTTCTGAGAAAGAATGAATTTGTTGCAATTAACCTGAGGACTGCCGACTGATGCAAGCGATAGAAAAAAAACCGAATCAGATTGCCTTTTTTGGTACAATCGGAGTCTGGGTTTTTATATTCATATTTTTTAGTTTTTACTCTCTGCTGCCCCACAATAAGCCGTTCAAGACAGTGCAGATTCATCTTGAATCTCCGTCTCAGGCAAAGGCAAGCACTGTAAACGAAGCCCCGCCGCCGGCGTCCCAGGCAATGGAACAGGCAGCGTCTCCGGCCGCAGCGCCTCAAAGCGCCCCTGCTCAGAAAGCAGTTGAAAAACCGGCCCCTAAAAAGGCTGAAGCTCCTGCAAAAAAGAGCACTCAGAAAGCCCCGCCAAAAACTGCAGCTAAGTCGTCAAAGCCTGCTCCGCGCACTGAGCCAAAACTGAATAAGACTCCGGAGGAACTTTTGGCCGAGCAACTGGCAAATAAAACCAAACCCAAAAAAACTCCTAACTGGGATGACTTTGCTGACTTTGAAGAAGCAGCAAGTTCAAACACGGGCAGCGCGGCAAACGCTGTTGTTAACCAGGTAAATGCCCTTGAGGGCACTGCCGCCTCTGCAAGTTCTTCAAAGGGAACAGCCCAGAGCCAGAGTTCTTCGTCAAACAAGACTGATACGGGAACCACAAGTTCTTCAACTTCCAGCGCCCTCAATAAGATTGCTTCAACTACATATAAAGGGCAGGCCGGAAACGGAGTTTCTGTAAGTGCCACAATGAATACGGCAGGTTCTCCGGACGGACAGACTAGCCTCGCCATGAACGATGGTACTGCCCGCATTCTGCTTGAGCCAAAATCGCCTGTAATTTCGCTAACTCCTCAGGCGGCCGCTACAATCGATGCCACCCGTGAATTCAAGATTACGTTTACCGTAAATGCGGACGGACGTGTTCCTGTAAACGAAATTATAATTCCCAAGAGCCTGGTCAGTCCGATTGTTCAGCAGGAAATTGCAAACCAGATAAGCCGGTGGAGATTCCAGTCGGCATCCAGTGCCGGAACTGCAACGTTTATCTACACCATAAAAAAACAGTAGACGGTACTTACTTCTGCCGGCTATCTGTCCACGCAAGGCGTAATCTGCTATAATCGAAGAATGTATCAAAATATTTCCGCCATTGCCTTTGACATTGACGGAACCTTGTATTCATCAGTTAGATTCTCACTGCGCATTGTGCCGTATTTTCTGTCCAATCTGCCTTTTTACCTTAAGTACAATAAGGTCAGGAAAATTCTTCACAAAACGGCTCCGCTGCCGGATTTTTATGAGTATCAGGCGCGCCTTCTTTCAGAAGAGTTGAGTTCAACCCCGGAAGAAGCAAAGGCATTGATCAAATCAATCGTCTACGACGGTTTAAAACCATATTTTGAAAAAACTCCTTCATTTAAGGGAGTGGAAGAAGCCTTCAAAAGGTTTAAGGACGCAGGCTTAAAAATTGCGCTCATGTCCGACTTTCCGCCGGACCAGAAAGGTGAACTCTGGGGATTAAAACCGTACTGCGACGTAATTCTCGGCTCGGAAGACATCGGCGCCCTGAAACCTTCAAAATATCCCTTTGCGATTATGGCTCAGAAACTGGGAGTTCCGGAAGATAAAATTCTTTATGTAGGAAATTCGGTTAAATACGATGTAAGTGGAGCCCGAAACTGCGGAATGAAAACCGCTTATATAATGCCGTTCTGGCGAAAAATTTTGCATATTCCGTTAAAACTTGCGGACATTAACTTCTTTTGCTATCGTCAATTAGCGGATATTGTGTTAAAATAAAATAGAAAAAGTTCATTTTTGGGTGGGTAAAAAAAGTGACTGTCATCTCGATTCTTATTTCCACAGCAATTGCTGTTGCCGTTGTTTTTGTTTTGAGAAATATCGACAAAGATAACAATTCCATGGACAAAGTTAAGCGCTACGCGGACAACCGTATCGGACAGCTTGACGAATACTTTAAGGAACAGGTGCAGAAATTAAACGGTCTTTCTGCGGACCTTGATACACATCAGACTGCAGCCGTTGCCGCCGTAAAACGCATCGAAAAACAGATTGACGATTTTACACAGATTTCAAACAACTTTGAAAAACAGTTTGCCGCTGTTGAAAATATTTCCCAGAAAATCAACACTTACGGAAACGCTCTCAACGAACTGATGGAGATGACAGACAAGGTTGAACAGAACCTTCAGGCCGTTAAAAATGAAAGCGTAGTTGTAGATAAGCTTTCTGCAAAAATCAACGAACAGAAAAAAGCCGTAGACATAATCGAAAAACGCATTCCTGCAATTACCCAGGAATTTACTTCACGCAATAACGAAAGCCTCAAACTTATCGGCACAGAGCTTTTAAATCAGTATAAGGCCCGCGCAGATCAGGTTGAAAATGCCGCAAAAACAGCATCTGCCCACTCGGATGAAGTTCTTGCAAAGGTTGATCAGTCAATCCGCAAAGCCTATGATGATGCTGCTGCCAGAGCCAAAACCCTGGAAGATACAGCCTTTGTTCAGCTCAGTGAAAAAGCAAAGGAACGTGCCGGCGCGTATGTTAAGTCTTTCGAAGAAAGCGCCGGAGCAATCAAGAAAAACCTCGATACAAAACTCAGCGAGGTTATGAAGATTGTTGAACAGAAAACAGCCGGCTTCTCTGCAAACCTGTCAGAAAAGACCGATGTAATGGAAAAAGAGTTCCGTGCAAAAATCGGTGAACTCACAGCATCTCTCGGTACAAAGACAGACGGTTTTTCAAAAGACCTTCATTCAAAAATCGGCGGCCTGGAAGAATCACTGCGCCAGCAGGTTACTGCCCTTGATGACAAAATCAAGGAAGCGGCAGTTACAGCACGTAAGACTGCCCAGGACCTCCAGGCTGAAATCAGCGGAAACGGAGCCAACCTGGAAAAACTCCGTGCCAGCCTCGAAAAACAGACAGGAGACATTCAGGCAAGATACGATGCACTCTTTCAGAAGGCAGTTAAAAACGCTGACGATAAAGAAACAGCCGCCTTTGCAAAATTCCAGGAGATTGCCGACAAGCATCTTACAAATTACAAAACGACTGTTGAAACAAAAATCAACACAATTGAAGGCGAACTCAATGCCCGCGTAACCGGACTCCAGTCGAGCGTAGATACAAAGGTTAGCGCAATCCAGAATGATGTAGAAACCAGGGTCAGCGCAATTCAGAACGATGTAGAAACTAAGGTTGATACATTCCAGAAGGATATCACGACAAAGGTTGATGCACTTCAGAGCGGTGTGGAAAGCAAAGTTTCCGCTCTCACAGGCGGAGTTGAAAACCGCGTCAACGAACTTACCGGCGGTGTTGAAGGCCGTGTTTCTTCACTTGAAAAAATCATCACCGAAAAAGTTGATTCCCTCAAAGCCAATGTTGAACAGACAGTCAATATGGTTCAGGGCGATGTTCAGGAAAGAGTCAGTTCACTTAAAAACGATGTGGACAGCCGCGTAAATGGAATTCAGGTTGATGTAAACAGCCGCATTGATACTCTGCAGAACCAGCTCGTTTCTTCAATCGAACAGGTTCAGAAAACAATTAATGACAGCGAAAGCGGAGCAATGGCAACCGCAGAAAATGTGCGTTCAACTGCAGAAAGTTCAAGAACTCAGCTTGAAAACCTTAAGGCAGAAACAGCAGAAAAAATCGAAACAATCAACAAAATGCTTGCTGAGACAATGTCAAAAATCAGCTCGGCTTACGATTCAAAACAGACAGAACTTTTGTCTGTGGTTGACCGCCAGCTGGAAGAATACAAAAACAATGTTGAATACAGATTCTCAAAACTTGAAAACACTGCCGCCGACATTGATGCGCTGGAAAACTCACTGCGCTCAGCCCTGGAACGCACACAGAGTTCAGTTCTTGCAGACTTTAACCAGTTCTCCCAGAGCCAGAACGAACGCCAGGCCAAATTTGAATCTGATGTTAAACGCAACAACGATGAACTTGAAACACAGATTACCGCTCTGGAAAAGAATCTTGATTCAATCAAGGCAAATGCAAGCGACAATGTAAGCGCCGTTCTTGCTGACTTTGAATTGAAATTCGGCGATGACTTAAAACAGCGCGGCGAGGCAATCGATGACAGCCTCAACAGCTGGAAAAACTCTATGGACAGTAAACTGGCAGTTTTGGGCGGCGACTATGAAAATGCCCGCCGCGAGCTTGAAAGCCAGTATTCGGAAAAACTCAAGAAAGAACTTACTGAACTTGCTTCTAAAAACACCGACCAAATTGACAGATTCCAGGAAGGAATCGAAAAGACTTATTCTGACCTTCAGAACCGCATCCAGGAAATCGACCAGTCAATCCGCTCATTTACCGAGCAGAGCCGTGCTGAACTTGCAAACGCCACAACAGGCCAGAATTCATTTGTTAAGACTTCCCTGGAGTCTTACAACCAGCGCCTTGAAGAGCAGCTTGCAAAAACAGAAAAAGATACTGAAGACCGCCTTGCAGAAATTGACGAAAGCATCAAGGGACAGGCCGAAGCAAACCGCGCCGGAATCGACGCAATGGTGGGCGAATTTGGTGCATGGCGTACACAGCTTAAAAACCAGTTTGACCAGACAAAATCACTCTTTGCAAGCCAGCTTTCAGACATTCAGGAAAACTCCGACCAGAAACTTGCAGAACTTACAGCAAGCTTCCAGAACAGTCTGGATGAGTTCAAAAATACAAGCCGGGGCGAACAGGAAGAAATTTCTGCTACAATTGAAGAACTTCACCAGAAGGTTGAACAGGCCGTTTCAGGTTATGAAGAGCGTTCAGCGCGCATCCTGGGTGAACTCAATAAAATGTACGAAGACATGCTCAACGAAACTCAGAAGCGTGTCCGCGAACAGAATGCAGACAGTGACAAGGCACTTCGTGACCTGCGCGCACATATTCAGGAAATCAACGATAAAACAAATGCTCGCGAGTCAGAAATGGTAATGAAGATGCAGAACGATGCTTCTGACTTACAGACCCGCATGAGCGAAATTGACCGGGAAGTTAAAGCCTTTGCAGCACAGATGCAGGTTTACCAGAAGGCTGACCAGCTCAAGCTCCAGCTGGAAACACAGCTCTCTGAACTCAAGCAGCAGATTTCCCGCGTAGAAGAGTTCCAGGGAACTGTTGATGAACTTCAGGCAAACTTTAAGATAATCCAGCGTATCAACGACGAAGTTAATACAAAACTTACAAACTTTAACAATGAAAAGTCACATATCGACAGTCTTGAACGGGACTTTAACCGCCTCGTTGAACTGAGCGGAACAATGGACAAAAAGATTGAAGAACTTCAGACTACAAGCGATGACCTCCAGGGAATGCAGCTCAATGTCCGAAGTTTCCAGGAAACCCTGGGCGAAATCTCAACGCGCTATGACCGCCTCGAAAAGAAGCAGGAACAGATTGACGCAATTGCCGGCCAGGTTGACCAGACATTTGATGCACTCAAGGCCCTGGAGTCACGCCTTAACGACGCATCCCGCCAGGTAAACAACCTGCCTGACCAGATTAATGATGTTCAGAAAAATATCGATGCTATTGTCAGCAACCGCGGAAAAATCAGCGATGCAGTTCAGCAGTTGAATTCATTGCAGGGCATTCTTGAAGAAACTGAAAACCGTGTAGAAAAGATTCAGAACAGCCGTGAAGGTATCGGCCGTACAGAAACACGCCTTGTAAACCTGGATTCAGAAATCGACAAAAAACTGAGTCTTCTTGCTGCAATTGCACGGGAAGATGTAAGGAAAAATCCGGCACCACAGAATGTGCGCCTTACACCACAGGAAAAAGATAACATTATTCAGCTAAAGCGCCAGGGATGGTCAGTTGAAGAAATTGCCCGTAGCATGAAGCGCAGCGAAGGCGAAGTAGAAATGGTTATCGAAATGGGTGAACAGTAAGGGGCATCTCTAAAAATTGCATTTTTTAGAGATACCCTGCTTACTTGGACAAAAGGCAGGTTGTCCAGACTTCCACAACCTTGCCAAGACCAACATCTCCCGTCTTTTCGCCGGTTTTTGCCTTTACAAAGACTTGACTCTTATCAACACCCAGAACATCCGCAATCGATTGAATTACATTCTGCCGGTGCGGCAAAAACTTTGGTTTTTCAAGGGCGATTACACAGTCCAGATTTTCTAACGACCAGCCGGCATTACGGATATCTTTCCAGACAGTTTTGAGGAGCAATTTTGAATCCGCATCCTTCCATTCTGCTTCTTCCGGCGGAAAGTATGAGCCTATATCGCCCATGCCGGAAGCTCCGAGAAGAGCGTCTGTAATTGCGTGGAGAAGGGCGTCTCCGTCAGAGTGACCGAGTTCGCCGCGGTCGGATGGTATGTTAAGTCCGCCCAGCATGAGAGGACGACCTTCTGCAAGAATATGTTTATCGTAACCAAGACCGCATCTGATCATTTTATTGTTTTCCTTTTTAGTTGAATCTATATCCTGAATATAAGTGATTTTTTTGTTTTTACTGTCACCTTTTACGACCTTTACTTTTCCGTCCGGGACAAATAAATCCCAGATTTCTGTGTCGTCAGTGCATTCTTTATTTGAATCCAGGGCTTTACGGTGAGCGTCAAACAATTCATCCAGTAAAAATCCCTGAGGTGTCTGAACGGCTGTGAGTTGTGCGCGGACAAGGTGCTGTCTGATAAAACCGTCTGTGTCGATTTTGTTCTGCGTGTCAACCGGTTCAAGGCCAGGGACAGCGGCTCCGTATTCAACTGTTGAATTATAAACGTCCGTGACAATCTGTGGGCTTACGAAGGGTCTTGCCCCGTCATGAATCAAAACAATCCCATTGTCAGGCATTTGTATCTTTATCGAATTAAGGGCGTTAAAAACTGACTTTTGTCTTGATGAACCGCCTTCAACAAAAATCACTTTTGTCTTGTGTTCCTGAATTAGTGAGTCAATCTCGCTGTCGGCATAAAAAGCGTTTCTGCATGCATTGAGAGAAGCATTAAGTTCATCAGGAGTGGATTTGGAAGGATATGTAACTGCGATTAGATTAAGTGGAAGGGTTTGTAAAAAAACTTTGGCGGCCGATGAAAGCACCGTACCGCCATCAAGAGGAAGGTATTCTTTTTTGATACCTCCCATCCGGCTTGAAGAGCCTCCTGCAACAAGTACAAGAGCGCTCTGTCTGCCATTATTATTCATCATCATCGTCGTCTTCATCTTCGTCGTCGGCGTCATCTCCGCTGTCGCCGTCGTCAGAATCATCGTCATCGTCGTCATCGCCTCTGCCTGATGAATCTGAAAGTTCGTCGTCAAATTCGTCGTCATCTTCATCATCGTCGTCAATCTGGGCAACTTTCTTTTCGTGCAGAGCTCCGAGAGGTTCAAGCTTGGCATGAAGCATTGATTCAACATCTTTAACGTCGAGACCAAGTGCAATTGCAATTTCGTCTGTCAGAAGCTTGCGTGC
>DLYJ01000016.1:10768-10946 GCA_003447785.1 Treponema sp. | reverse complement strand
GCTCGCTTGCGATCCTTCAAAATGCTGCAGCAGCCGCTTGCTTTCCTTCCCGTTTCCATATGATGTATTTTTGCTTAAGCACCCCGACATTTGTTCAATCAACTTTTGTTTAAATAGTTCAAATGCCGTGGTTCCTTAAAAAAAAATGCCCGTAATATGAAAACTACCAGGAAAGCGC
>DLYJ01000016.1:0-10625 GCA_003447785.1 Treponema sp. | reverse complement strand
TTTCCTTCCCGTTTCCATATGATGTCTTTTTGCTTACGCAACCCCAACATTTGTTCAGTAAAAAAATAATTATTTCAAATTTTTTGGGAAAACTTATAGACAAATTGTATTATTAACTCTATTTTGTACTTTATGCAGATATTCTGTTTTACATCAAAACCACCAGAAGTTGTGGAATAAAAGAGGTACCTAATATTGAACGGAAGTCAGGTTACAATTGACCATGTGTCAAAGCATTTTGGTTCATTCCATGCATTAAATGACATTAATTTTACTATTAATCAGGGTGAATTCTTCTCTCTGCTTGGACCTTCCGGATGCGGCAAAACAACACTTTTGCGCATTATTGCCGGTTTTGAATTTCCTGATGATGGAGCCGTTCTTTTTGACGATCAGAACATCATCCCTTTGCAGCCTAACAAGCGCCCGTCAAACACAGTATTCCAGAGTTATGCGCTGTTTCCGCACATGAGCGTTTACGAAAACGTTGCATTCCCTCTGCGCCTTAAAAAAACCGATAAAAATATTATTGATCAGAAAGTAAAGGAATACCTTTCTCTTGTTCAGCTGGAACAGCATATGTACAAAAAGCCGAACCAGCTCTCAGGCGGTCAGCGTCAGCGTGTTGCAATTGCCCGGGCACTGATTAACGAACCTAAAGTTCTTCTCCTTGATGAACCGCTTTCTGCCCTGGATGCAAAGCTCCGTTCAAACCTTCTTGTTGAACTTGACCGTCTGCACGACAAAATCGGCATTACATTCATTTATGTAACTCACGACCAGAGTGAAGCGCTGGCTGTTTCTGACCGCATTGCCGTCATGAACAGCGGAAATGTTCTCCAGGTCGGCACACCTTTTGAAATTTACGAAAGCCCTGCAACTCAGTTTGTTGCACAGTTTATCGGCGAAACAAACCTTTTTGAATCAACCGTTGTAAACTGCGAAAGCTACAAGGTTCCGGGCAAGGCTGATATTGAACACATGGTTACCCTAAACGTACCAGCCCTCGGAATGCAGGCCCGCCTTAAGGGTGATACACAGGCAACAAAGGAAGAAGATAAAAACATCCTCGTTACTGACTACGAACACACAGATGAAGGTCAGAAAGTTGCATTTACCGTTCGTCCGGAAAAAATCAGGATCACAACTGAAGAACCTGATGTAAAGGGACGCAAAGACATTAACGTTTTCAAGGGCGTTGTTGAAGAACCTGTTTACACGGGATTCCAGTCTAAATTCTACGTTCGCCTCGAAAACGGCACAATCGTTAAAGTATTTAAACAGCATACTAACTATCTGGATGACGGTCCTGAAATTCAATGGAAGGACACGGTCTATATTTCTTGGTCTGCAGAAGACGGTTATATTGTTGAAGACATCAACAAATAATTTTTGAATCAGGATTAACGAAATTATGGCAGAGTCATCTAAACCTAAAGTCAGTCTTCAGTTAAAGGCAGCAAAGGCTGCACGGGACAAAAAATACAAAAAGCCTAATCCGGGCCCGCTCTACGCATGGCCCATGGGTGTATGGTTCAGTTTATTTTTTATTGTTCCAATCATAATCATCGTATGCTACTCTTTTATGAAAAGAGACGTTTACGGTTCGGTTGTGGCAGAGTTTTCCCTCAAGGCATATCAGCAGATGCTGAGCCCCGCCTACGGAATCATCTTTCTGCGCACACTCTGGATTACCGTAGTTGCAACACTGATTACAATTCTCATGGCACTTCCCTGCGGTTACGCCATGGCACGCAGTAAGCATCAGACACTTCTTCTAGTTCTGGTAATTATTCCATTTTTGACAAACTCTCTCATCCGTATCTTTGCATGGATTACGATTCTGGGGGACAACGGAATTCTGAACATGCTTTTAAAATTCTTCTTTGACTTATGGAATAAAATTACTTCAAACCCGGAAGCAGTATTCAAACCGGTAAAATTCATGTACACAAAAACCGCTGTAATCATCCTAAGCATTTACATGTACCTTCCGTACGCGATTCTCCCGATTTTTACGGCAGTAGACCGCTTTGACTTTTCACTTCTGGAAGCAAGCCGCGACCTTGGAGCCACAAAACCGCAGTCAATTTACAAAATTCTCCTTCCTGGAATTAAGAGCGGTATCATCTCTGCAATTATCTTTACCTTTATTCCGATTTTTGGTGCATACACAGTTCCAAACATCGTCGGCGGCAAAGACAGCTATATGATTGGTAACATCATCGTTGACCAGGTTCAGAAAACACGTAACTGGCCGCTTGCATCCGCATTCAGTATGATTTTGACATTGATCAGTATGCTTGGAATTTTGTGGATGCTGTATTCAAACAAAAAGGAAGCAGACCTTAAAAAGGTTTCTACTAAAGAAGATCCGTTGAACGGAGGCACAAAATGACATTTGTAAACCCTTTTAAGCTCTATGCCCAGCGCAAAAAGGCCAGCGAACCTGCACGCCACGCAAAACGCGACTGGAAAAAACGCAATACGCCGATCAGTTTTTCCAAAACCGTTCTGATTATCTGTCTTTTGTTTTTGTTTCTGCCTCTTCTGGTAATCATCTTTTATTCTTTCAATGAATCAAAAGACACTACCTTTACAGGCGTTTCGTTTATCTGGTATCAGAAACTGATTTTTGACAGCGCACCCCTGTGGAATTCACTTTTAAACAGTTTTATCGTCGCAATTACATCCGGAATCGTCGCTACAATCCTCGGAACTCTTGCTGCAATCGGTGTCAGCTGGTACAAGTTCTTTGGACGCGGCTACCTTCAGACAGTAAGCTTTCTGCCGATGGTTCTTCCGGAAGTTATCATGGGACTTTCACTTTTGATTTTTTTCAGTTCAATCAAAATGAGCCTCGGTCTTGTAACAATCTTTATCGCACATACAACTTTCTGTCTGCCCTTCGTTTATCTTATGGTTACGGCGCGGGTTGATGAATTTGATTATTCAATTATCGAAGCAAGCCACGACCTGGGTGCCAACGAAAGACAGACTCTGTTCAAGGTTATCATTCCTGCAATTATGCCCGGAATCATAAGCGGCTTTATGATGAGCGTTACAATGAGTCTCGAAGACTATGTCATTACATTCCTTGTAAGCGGTCCCGGAAGCACTACACTTCCCCTTTACGTTTACTCGATGATTCGTTTTGGCGTAAGTCCAGTAATCAATTCACTCTCATTCGTAATTATTCTTGCAATCTGTATGTTTACATTTGTTCTGCGAAAAGGCTTAAAGAGTTTTGCCGCTTCGCACTAATTGAATTATTGAATTACCGGCAGGAGAAATTCTGCTGGAAAAAGCACCTTGTGGGGGTGTTTAGATATTTTTTTTGTGATTATAGGAATTAAAGTCTTATGAAAAAAATTGTCACAAAAATGGTTATTACAGCTGCGTTGGCTGTAGCCGGACTGGGTCTTTTCTCTTGTTCAAAAGATGACGGAAAGACATTGTATTTGTATAACTGGACTTACTACACTCCAGATGAAGTTCTCAAGGACTTTGAAAAAGAATTTAACTGTACTATCAAAGTTGACAGCTATGCTTCAAACGAAGAAATGTATGCTAAACTCCGTGCTGGTGCTAAAGGTTATGATATCGTAGTTCCATCACAGGACTACTGTTCAATCATGATCAAGCAGGGAATGCTCCAGGAACTTGATGCTTCAAAAATGACAAACAACAAGTATGTAAACCCGCTTATTTCAAAAATGGCTACATACGATCCTGAAATGAAGTACTGTGCTCCATACTACCTTGGTGCAGCAGGTATTGCCGTAAACAAGACAAAGGTACCAGCAGGAAGCTATGTACGCAACTGGAATATTTTTGCAGACAAACAGTTTGCAGGTCACGCAACAATGATGGATGACATGCGCGAAGTTGTAGGCGACGCCCTCACAACACTGGGCTACAACATCAACACATTGAATGATGATGAACTTGCTCAGGCAAAAGATTTGATTATAAACCAGTGGAAGCCGAACCTCGTTAAATTTGACGCTGAAGGATTTGGTAAATCTTTCGCAAGCGGCGACTTCTGGCTCTGCCAGGGTTATGCAGAAGTTATCTATGGTGAAGTTCCGGAAGAAAAATGGGACGAAACAATCGACTTCTTTATCCCTGCAGAAGGCGGTCCTTCTTATCTCGACAGCATGTGTATCCTTAAGGATGCAAAACATGTTGAACTTGCAAACGAATTCATCAACTACATTCATCGCCCTGAAGTTTATGCAAAATTCCTTGATGCATTCAACTTTCCGTGCTTTGTAATCCCGGCCGCTGCCGAATTCACAACTAAAAAACCAATGTACGACGCAAGCCAGATGAATAACTGTGTTCTTAAGGAAGACATTGCTGAAGGCCTTGATAAATACAATACAATCTGGCAGGACATCCGCTTCTCTGAATAGGACATAACTGCCTGACACAACGCCGCACCTAACCAGTGCGGTTTTTTTCTGGGGAAAAACTGATATTTATTCAATCAATATATGTTTTATCGGGAAATTTCGAGTTTTTCGGATATCAGCAGGTACAAATCTGCCGTAGGCGAGGTTACAACACAAACTCGCCTGAGCTTCGCTCACTGCGATGTTTGTTGTTGTGCTCTCGCTGAGAGGCAGATTTGTGTTGGGAATACTTTGAAAAACTCGAAATATGGTCTGAAAAAAAATATTGTTGTATAACACGCTTTTTTTGAATAAATCGTGGCGAAAATGCTAAATTCTGCCGATAGTATAAGGACGAAGGAGCAAAAAGTCGCGACTTCGATTATTTCAAAATAACGTGATTGGGACATGCTGACACTATCAGAATTTAAAGATTCGATTGACAAATTTTTTATGCCGCTTGTAATTGGCAGGCCCGTTTTTGACGGAAAGAACGTTGTGGATTTTGAAATCCTGTACGTTAACGAGGCATTTACAAAAAAATTCAATGACCTTGCAAAAGAAGGAATGTTCTTTACCGGTTTTAAAGACGGGCTTTCTTTTGAAATGCCATGGGCAAAAACAGTCGAGAATGTTCTCGAACAGAACAGCACCATTTCACACACATTCTATTCCAAAAAATATTCCTGCTGGCTTTCTGTCACCATGAATTCAATTACCGGTAATTTAATTGCATTCAGCATCCTGGACATTTCCATGGAAAAAGAACGGGAAGAAACCCTCAAACAGCAAAACCAGCGCCTTGCAAACCTTACTGAAGAACTGTCTAAATCACAGGAATCACTTAAAAACGAACTTGATAAAATCGCCTCTCTGAACGAGGAATTAAAATTTATCGCCTACCACGACACCCTGACAAAACTCAATAACAAACAGCAGCTTTTTGAAGACATGGAAACTGCCAAAATGGAAGCCGCAAAGAACGACACAAAGTTCGGCATCATTATGATGGACCTGGACAACATGAAGTTCATCAACGACTCCAGGGGACACGCTGCAGGCGACCAGCTGATTTGTAACGCGGCAGAAATTCTTAAACGTTTTGAACCCAACGGTCTTAAATCCTATCGTTTCGGCGGTGATGAATTTGTAGTTCTCGCAGAAAAACTTTCCAGCCGTGACACTCTCCTAAATATCGGCGATGTAATTCTCGAAACATTTAATGCTGACGGAATTGAATTTTCAGGCGGTCTTGCAGTTTATCCGGATGACTCCCTTGAATGCGGCGAACTTCTTAAATTCTCCGACATGGCAATGTTTGAGGCAAAAAAGAACGCCCGCAACAACCTCTGTTTCTTCCAGAACCCGATGCAGGAAAAATTTCTGGACAGGCTTAATATCCAGGGACGTATTTCGGACGCCCTCGTTAATAATGAATTCCAGTTGTACTACCAGCCGCAGTTTGATGTTGCCACAAACAAACTCCGCGGTTTTGAAGCCCTTTTACGCTGGCATGACGAAATGCTCGGCTGGATTAATCCGGAACGTTTTATTTCCATTGCAGAAGAAACCAAACTTGTAATTCCTCTCGGAGACTGGGTAATGGACACTGCCCTCAAAACTTTGAGCGACTGGGTTAAAAATTACGGCTTTGACGGAATTATGAGCGTTAACGTTTCGCCGATTCAATTAAAGAAACCGGACTTTTTATTCAATTTGGAAGAAAAGATTAAAAAGTACAATATCAATACAAAACATCTTGAAATCGAAATCACTGAAGGCGTAATGATTGACAACAAGGAAGAAGTCATCAAACTTTTGAATCAGATCCGCGCTATGGGAATCGGAATTTCCCTGGACGACTTTGGTACAGGCTACTCTTCCCTCAATTACCTTCAGGTGCTGCCGATTACAACCCTTAAAATTGACAAATCATTTATTGCAAACATCACTTCAAAAGATGGTGTTGAAGCAAATATTACAGACTCGATTGTTTCAATGGTTACAAAAATGGGCCTCGATACAATCGCAGAAGGTGTTGAATATCCGGAACAGTTAAAAATCCTTAAAAACATCAACTGTAAGACAATTCAGGGATTTTTGACTGCTAAACCAATGTCCCTTGATCGCTGTAATGCAATGCTTTCCGGCGACACAAGTGCCATCCTAACAATCAATAACGATACAGAACCACAGGAATGAAAAAGTTAAATCTGTTCAATCTGGCAATTTTTGCACTATGTTCACTTCCCCTCTTTGCAGACGAGGGGATCAAACTTGAATTCAAATATAAGGCCGATGACAATTTTTCGCTGATTTCTACAGTTGAAGAAGACGTTAAATACAACGGCCGCCTGAACCATCATGCCCGGATTTTAAGCCGCGTCACAGAACGCCTTACCGAAGTGGACAAAGACGAACGCGGTCACATCCAGGGAACCTTTATGACCAGCGAACAGTCATCAGGCGCAGGACTTTCATCAGGTTCCTACAAATGGGGCGAAACCTTTGAAAGCGACTTCTGGCGTGACAAATACGGCCGTTTTGAAATCGACAAAAAATATTTTATGCCTGTAATCCGTGACCTTCCTGTCTTTCCGGACAAAAAAGTTAAGGCCGGGGACGAATGGAATGCGGAAGGCTTTGAAGCAGAAGATCTTCGCCGCGGATTTGGAATTGAAGAACCTTTCCACGTACCTTTCGTTGCAAAATACAAATATGAACGGGATGAAAAGGGAATCTCATCTGATTCAAGCAAACAAGAAAAAACTTTCCAGGTAATTACTGCAAACTACTCCCTTTATTACGAAACTCCGGCAATCAGCCGCCCCACAAGCGATTATCCTGTTACAACAATGGGCTATTCAAACCGTACAATCTGGTGGGATAACGAAAAGGGTCAGATTGATCATTACACGGAAGAATTCAGAATCGTAATTGAAACATATCTTGGAAACCAGTATTCGTTTACAGGAACCACAAATGTTGAAGTAACTGAATTTAAACGCAGTGCCACGGAAGAAAACGTAAAAGACGTTATGCAGAAGGTTGAAGACCTGGGCCTTGAAGACATTTCGGTAACAAAAACAGAAAAGGGCCTTACCATCTCCCTGGAAAACATTCAGTTCCTGCCGGACTCGGCAGTTTTACAGGAAAGCGAAATGGTAAAGATTCAGAAAATCGGAGCCATTTTAAATGAATATCCCGGCAACGATCTTTTGATTGCGGGACACACCGCCCGTGCTGGAAGCGAAGAGTCGTGCCAGATCTTGAGCGAACAGAGGGCGTCGACCGTTGCAGACTTTCTTGTTCAACTGGGTGTGCGGGAAAAGAAGCATATTTTTACACAGGGCTTTGGTTCAAAAGTTCCGGTGGCTTCCAACAAAACAGAACGGGGCAAGGCAAAAAACCGCCGCGTAGAAATCACAATTCTCGATAAATAACAGCTTATTATATTAATTTATCAGGACTTTTTAAAAATCAGGGCAATGTAATATACAGGAGGCTCTGATTTTTTTATGTCCGAAGAACTTTTTACGGAAGGTGTAGACTACCCCGCCCAGAGTTTTGATACCGATGAAGAACTTGAAGAAGGTCCCGTAATACAGGCGGCCCGGAAGGCATTTGGTGTCCGTTATCTTTTTCCCTGGCAGCAGCTTGTAATTTCCAACATTCTTGACAGTGTAAAGGCTGTGGAAGAAGGCTCTGAGCAGACAAATGAATTGAATGATGACGTCTGCCGCGGCCGTCAGGTTGTACTTCTTCCCACAGGAGCAGGAAAGAGCCTTTGCTTTTTGACGCCCGCAATTCTTCTTTCAGGAGCCACCCTTGTAATCTATCCCCTTCTGGCACTTATGGCAGACCAGGAAAGGAGAATGCGGGGGGCGGGTCTTGATTGCGTTGTCTTAAGGGGCGGTCTTGAAGAAAGTGAACGGCAGAAAATTTTTGACAAAATCCGCTCCGGCGTAAAAGTTATTATCGCAAACCCTGAAGTTCTCCAGAGCAATCAGATAATTCAGGTGTTGAAACAGACAAAAATCTCACACATTGCAATCGACGAAGCCCACTGCGTAAGTGAATGGGGAGACACATTCAGGCCATCATACCTGACCCTTGGAAAGGTCATAAAAGAACTGGGCGTAAGCGTTGTTACAGCATTTACCGCCACCGCGAGCAGGGTCGTTCTGGAGCGCATTCAGGAAGTGTTGTTTGAAGAAAAGGCGCATCTTCTCCAGAGTTCGGCTGACAGGGCAAACATACACTACGAAGTGCGCTACGCATACGCAAAAAAGAAGGCAGTGCTCAAAGCCGTAATCCAGTCCAGAAAACCTCTGATTGTATTCTGTTCAACAAGGGACAGGACAGAAGACATGGCGCGCCTTATAGACTCGTATTACAACTGTAACAATGTGCGCTTTTACCACGCGGGCCTAAGCAAGGAAGAAAAAAACAGAATCGAAAAATGGTTCTTTGACAGCGACGACGGAATTCTCACGGCGACATGCGCCTACGGAATGGGAATGGACAAGGGAAACATTTACACGGTCATTCACCTTGACGCCCCCGAACACCTGGAAAATTTTATTCAAGAGGCGGGGCGCGCAGGCCGCAAAGGAGACAATGTCAATTCAATTCTGATATGGAGTCATCAGGATACGGCACGCTGCCGCCACATGAGCAAAAACAGCCGTGAGCGGGTAATGCTGGACTTTGCCTACAACAAAACATGCCGCAGAAATTTTATGCTTAATTATTTGAGCGGAGAGAGCACAGAATGTGCGGGCTGCGATATCTGTGACGCGCGTATTGCAAAAAAAGAGTTGTCCTACCGCGCAAGAGATGCGCAGACAGCGGTCAAGTTCATCAAAAAATATTCAAGAATGTTTACAAAAGACGAATGCACGAATGCGTTGACAGGGATTTTTAACGAAGAAGATTTACCTTTACTAAAGAAAAATATCTGGGAGTCGTCGGACGTGAGGGAAATTTTAAACCAGCTCATGGGAGGCAGACGCATAAAAAAAGCAGGCGGCCCGTGGAAAGACCGTCTGCAGATTGTAAAAAGAAAAACAGGATTGTTAAATTATATTACTCCCCGTCAGCGCCACCGTCTCCATCATCTCCGCCGTCGCCTCCTTCATCTGAAGTCGGTGCTGGCCGGGTCGCTGCAGAAACTTTCTTAACCCGGGGTTTTGGAATCTTCTTCCGGTATCGTGTAACGTAGCCTGCAAAATTCATCAGTAAAACGCAGGCAACAGCCGCTATGATAACATTTTTGTTCATGAGAACGGCTTTGATTATTTCCAGTAATTTATCCATAGTTATTTATCGGCCATATTGAATTTAATTTTTACAAATATCTGTTGACCAAGGTCCCCGTGATAGTTAGAATTCGTGATTATGATTGGAATTGTAGATTACAACGCCGGCAACATTAAAAGTGTTGAAAGGGCACTTGGCTTCCTGAAAGCAGATTATATTTTATCAAAAAATCCAAAGGACCTGGAAAAGGCAGACAAATTGATTTTTCCGGGAGTTGGCGAAGCAGCTTACGCAATGGATCAGCTCAAAAAGACCGGATTCGATTTGTTTTTAAAGGACTGGGCTAAGGCTCAGAAACCGCTCATGGGCATCTGCCTCGGCTCTCAGATTATCTTTGACTGGTCGGAAGAAGGCGGCGTGGAATGCTTAGGTCTTTTGCACGGTAAAGTTAATCATTTTAAAACTGTTTATAAAAACACTGGCGTAGAATCAGATCTTAAAATTCCTCACATGGGCTGGAATAATCTTGAATACCTAAACGGAAGTTCAGCGCTTTTTGACGGGGTCGATAAAAATTCAGACTTTTATTTTGTTCACTCATATTTGATTCAGCCGGATGACGTGACAATCGTTAAGGCATATGCAGACTACGGTGTTAAAGTTCCAGCATGTGTCAGTCAGGGAAGCATTACCGCATTCCAGTTTCACCCGGAAAAGTCAGGCAAGGCGGGGCTTAAAATCCTTCAGAACTTTATCGGGGGCTCCTCATGTTAAAAAAACGAATCATTGTCTGCCTTGACGTAAAGGACGGACGAACTACAAAAGGCGTAAAATTCCAGAATAACATAGACATCGGCGATCCTGTTGAAATGGCAAAAAAATACTACGAACAGGGCGTAGATGAACTTGTTTTTTATGACATCATGGCAAGTGCCCGTGGGCGCGGCCCGATTCTTGACTTAATCA
>DLYJ01000192.1 GCA_003447785.1 Treponema sp. | reverse complement strand
CCATTTCGTTTACTACAGAAACGTTAGACATTTCCACAAACTTATGCTTTGTAACACCAAAACCGTCAAAACCAGGGCGTCCGGCAACGGCTTCTCCAGAAGCGTTTGTTACCTTATAAAGATTGTCCCCTACGCTTTCGAGCCCCGCATTATTTGGAAAGCGGTACAATTCAAGCTGGGCTACATCTACAGGATCGTCCTGACCAAAGATTTTTACTGTTACCCGTCCATCGTCGCTGATTGCAAGACTGTGAATATCAAAACCTTCCGGCATGATAACTTCTGGCATAACGCGCAATCCGTTTGAATTAACAAGCTGACCGTTCATATCAATTTTAAATGAACCGTCGCGGGTGTAAGCGTATGAGCCGTCATACTGTTGTACGCGGAAAAATCCATCGCCCACAACGGCAAGGTCTGTATCAACACCGGTGTTCTGCAAAGAACCCTGTGTAAAAATTCTCTGGGTTGCGGCAAGCTTAACACCAGAGCCCTGCTGGATTCCAACCGGAGTTACAGTGTCTTCTGTAGCTGGTGTACCGGCAAGCTTGATGTTCTGATAAAGGAGGTCTTCAAATTCAACGCGCTGCTGTTTGTAACCTGTTGTATTTACGTTGGAAAGGTTGTGGGAAATTGCGTCCAGGTTAGACTGCTGTCCGTTCATTCCTGTTGCTGCTGTCCATAAACTTCTTACCATCTATCTTTCCTCCTATCGTGCCACAGCAACCTTAGTCCAGAGGGTGCTCATCATGCTGTCCTGGCTCTGGATGGTTTTCTGGTTGGCTTCGTATGCACGGTTAACTTCAATCATTTTTACCATTTCGTTTACTACATTTACGTTGCTTGTTTCCATGTAGCCCTGAACGACTTTAGGGCGTTCCTGACCTTCTGCGATGTAAGCCTCGCCTGAAATGTCATTGCTTGCCCAGAAACTGTTTCCCATTTTTTTAAGGTAACGGTCATTGTCAAAACGAACGATTTTTACGCGGTCAATGAATTCGCCGTCCTTTGTATAAATCATTCCGTCTTCATTTACCATGAATTTGTCGTCTTCAACACGGATTTCGCCGTTTTCACCAATGAGCGGATAACCGTCCTTTGTTTCAAGAATTCCTTCTTTTCCAAGGATAAAATTACCGTTTCTTGTGTAGCGCTCGCCAAGGGGGGTGCGAATTACAAAAAATCCTTCTCCGCCGAGAGCCATATCTGTCTGAGAATTTGTTGCGCGGAACGAGCCCTGTTCAAATTCCGTAAAATTTTCATTTAATTCAACACCAAGACCAAGTTTTCCAACTATCGGTGCTGCATCTGCCGAACCGAAGGGTGTGTGATAAACGCCGTCAGCTTCTGTTCTTCTGAGCAAAAGTTCCGAAAAAGATTTGCTTACTGCAACATCTCTTTTGTAACCTGCAGTGTCTACGTTTGCAAGGTTATTGGAAATTGCGTCCAGCCTGTTCTGCTGAGCGTTCATTCCGCTTGCTCCGATATACCAGCCTCTAATCATATTTTCTCCATGTTTTGATATAAGGATGTGAGGAAATTTAATTTTGAGATTTTTCCTACATTTAAATTATCGGAGACGTAATTTTGAAGTTTAGGAATTTTATTTTGTTAAGTTCTCGCTGAGAGGCAGATTAGATTTTTTATTTAATTTTGTTTGCGTTTTAAAAACTTTGCCCTTATAATGGATTATGGTAAAGGTAAGCTTTACTAAGGCTTATATTTTGTTGGTTTTTAAAAATATTTTAGTTAAAAAACATTATTTATTTATTTTATCATCATTGCTTTGCAACTCAGTCGTTTTTGCAGAACCCCGGACTTCTGCATTATATTTAAAAACGCTATCCCCGCTTGTCAGCACTCTCATCATTTTGCTTTTATGCGCCTGTGTGGGAATTTTATCCACACTTTTAGTCGTGCTCAAAAAGTCCAGAAATTCAAAAATCAGGGACAGTCTTACAGGCCTAAGCACGACTTATAAGTTTCTTCAGGATGCAAGACAGGTTTTAATCAATTCAAGACCGGGTGAATATTCAATTATTTCCCTGGACATAAACTCTTTCCGTTATATCACGGAGTCTTTCGGTCGCAATGTGGGAAACGAAATTTTAAAGGAACTTGCAAAGCACTTTAAAAAGACCGCTCCGGAAGGAACTTTAATCTGCCGTAACTACACGGACAATTTTTCTTTTTTAATCAATATTACACTCCTTCCGATTCTTGAAGACATTGTAATTTCACTTACAGACATAAAACCTTATGTAGAAAAACTTCTGCCCCAGCATTTTAATATTGAATTTAGTGCGGGTGTTTACGAAGTAAAAAATCCCTACGAAAACGTGGAAACAATGCTGGAAAAGGCAAATTCTGCAAGAAAGTCAGGTAAAAGCAGCGTAAATCCAAAGCGAATCGCAGTTTTTACAGACAAAATGGCAGATTCAATCGAACAGGAGCGCAACATTCTGTTTGATATGCAGAGAGCCTTTGAAAACCACGAATTTGAAGTTTATTACCAGCCAAAATTCAACTTCAGCAGCGGCAAAATAATCGGCGCCGAAGCCCTGGTCCGCTGGAACCATAAGGAAAAGGGACTTTTGCCACCGGGAGCCTTTATTCCGCTTTTTGAACGAAACGGCTTTATTGAAAAAATCGACGTAATGGTTTTTGAAAGTGTCTGCAAATTCCTGGACAACTGG
>DLYJ01000063.1 GCA_003447785.1 Treponema sp. | reverse complement strand
CAGATTGCCATGGGGCTTGCACCCAAAGCCTTTCTGATACCGATTTCCTGTTTGCGTTCGGTCACGGTTACAATCATGATATTCATTATTCCGATACCGCCTACAAGAAGGGAAATTGCCGCGATTCCGCTGAGCATCAGGGAAAGGGTTTTCATAATCGAAGACATCTGGTCAATCATTGTCTGCATTGACTGAACACTGACACTTCCTTCAGAGCCAGCCTTTTCCGTCGTCCACTCCGTAATGTCTGTTACCATCTGTGTACACGCGTCAGTCGATGTCGCCTGAACCATAATCGTGCTTGCGTCGGGATTTGGCTTTACCTTTTTTGAATAAAAGCCCCGGGGAATATAAATGCCGGTTGTGGAACTTTCCATTCCGCTGGTCTGTTCCTTTAAGACACCTGCGATTCTAAACGAAAAAGGAACCTTGCTTGTTACCACAAGAACAGTTTTTCCAACTGCGTCTCCGTCCGGAAAGAGAGAGGCCGCAACTTCGCTTCCGATAATCATTTTCTGCGAACCGATAACTTCATCAGTTACCGTAAAGAATTCACCATAGTCCAGGGAAAGACCGTACATTTCCAGATAGCCCGGTTCAATTGCAGTTGCATTTGAAGTAACACTGGTGTCACCGTAACTTACCGTAAAACTTGCAGTGTTTTTGTACCAGACTTTTTTTACATTTCTGATGTTGTCAAAAAGTTCCTGGCGGAAAGTTTCGTCAAAAACCAGGGTTGAAGCATCGCGCTTTTTACGCATATAGCCGGAAGAAACACTTACTATATCGAGCCCGCTTGAACCAAATGTGTCTTCTATCTGTTTTGTGGAAGACGAGCCCATGCTGGTAATTATGATTACGCTTGCAACACCGATGATTACGCCCAAAAGTGACAGAACGGTCCTTGTCTTTGAGCGCGAAAAGTTTCTTATTGCGTCAATAAAGTCTTCAAACATTTTCAGCGCCCTCCCCGTCCGGCATTCTGGTCTTTTATATCTTCCTGAATCTGGCCGTCAAAAATCTTTATGCACCGTTTTGTGCTGGCACCGATTCCGGGATCATGAGTAACAATTACAATCGTTGTCCCTGTCAGATTAATCTGACCAAACAAATCCAGAACCGAGTGTCCTGTGGCGCTGTCCAGGGCGCCGGTGGGTTCGTCGGCAAGGATGATTGACGGTTTTGTAACCGTCGCACGGGCAATTGCCACACGCTGTTTCTGTCCGCCTGATAGTTCGTTGGGAAGGTGGTTTACGCGGTCGGAAAGTCCGACTTTTTCCAGCGCGTCCAGAGCCATATCCTTTCTGAGCTGGCGTTCGATTCCCTGGTAACGCAGCGGAACCATTGTGTTTTCCAGAACCGTCATTGTGGGCAAAAGGTGATACTGCTGAAACACAAAACCGATTGTCTTATTGCGCAAAACTGCCAGTTCACCTTCGGTCATGAGGGCGGTTTCCCTGCCACCGATTTTTACAATGCCGCCAGACGGTCTGTCCAGACAGCCAATCATATTCATACAGGTGGATTTGCCGGAACCTGACGGTCCCATTATCGAAACAAATTCTCCCTGGTCAATGGCAAAGTTTACTCCGCGAAGCGCATGAACCTGCTCCTCGCCCATCGAATAAACCTTTGTCACGTTTTCCATCAAAATTACGGGTTCGTTCATACTAAACCTCGATTACATCGGCGGCATGCCCATAGGAGCGCCGCCAGGTCCGCCGTTGTTCTGGCCCTGATTCTTCTGAGTTTTACCTTTTCGAGAAGTTCTCATTCTGCCGCTTTTTGAAGCCGACGACTGGGCCTTAAGACGTTCACCGCCTTCAAGTCCGCTGATAATGTTTACGTAATCCAGGGTGTATGGTTCAACTTCAACTTCGACTCTGGTAAGTTTTCCGTTTCTTTCATATTTTTCTACAAAGGCCTTTCCCTGTTCATGGCCGATGGCGTAGCGTTCAACTACAAGCTTTGTTTCGCTGTCAGTAATCTGAATTTTTCCAGTAAAACTGAAGTTTGGCAAAATGCCCTCCGGAACATCGTCAATGCGGACCTTTGCATTTACTACCGTCGCACCACGGCTTGTAACTTCGCCGATTGCAGGGTAAGAAACGAGGTAGCCTTCAACAGTTTTGTCGTAGGCCGGGAATGTAAATTCAACCTTCTGGCCTTCCTTAAGCTTGCTCACGTCAGTCTCTGCAACTTCAACATCGGCGGTAAGATAACTTGTATCAACCAGAGTTCCGATGCTGTCCTTGGCTTCAAGATAATCGCCCGGGTCAACATCAAGATCTGCGATAATTCCGTCAAAGGTCGCAACGATTTTACGGTCTTCAACCTTTCTTACAAGTGAATTCCGCTGTGTTTCCATAAGCTTGATTTTGCCGGAAGTCTGATTCTGGCGGGCTACGCTGATTTCATAATCAAGATTTGCAAGGTTATACAGCTGTTCCGTGTCATCCAGCTGAACGATGAGGTCGCCCTTTTTAACGCTGTCCCCTTCCTTTTTGTAAACGCCCACAACGGTTCCGTCGTTGAGGGACTGAAGGGTCTGTGATTTTGCGGCGCTCACGGTTCCGGCAATTTCAATTACGTTTTCGTAAATTTCCTTTTTAACGGTGTACACTGTGGTATCAGTCTTTGTTGCAGACGAAACGATTTTCTTTGCCGCAACAATAATGACAAGGCTGGCAGTCAGGGCAAGGACGCAGTAAATTGCAATCCGTCCCTTTTTTGGAATTTTATTTAAATATGCTTTCGCTCTGAATTTTGCCATTTTAGTTTTCTCCTTTCTTAGAAGAATCTGCGGTAAAAAGCAGTTTAACTTCGTTGTTGTAAATTATCTGTTCGATTGAATTAATCATGATGTTCAGCCGGGCTTTTTCCCTGTTGTTCAGGGCGTCCAGGTAATCACTTTCGGTTACGCTTCCCTGGCTAAGCCATTTTTTCATGTCGCTTTCAAGCTGCGTGTAGAGTTTGTATTCTTCAGCGTAAGAATTCTGTGCCCACTTTAAATCGTGGAATTCATTCGTGCGTTCAAGAATTTCTGTTTCCCAGTCGTCCTGTGCGCTTTTCAGGGCAATGTCTTCGATTTTTGAATCTATCCTGTCCTGCTCTTTATCGTTTCTGCTCACCAGAAATTCCCCCGGATTGATTGCAAAACTTAAAGTGTAATACGGGTTAAAAGTTTTACCGGTTGTATTATCACCGGCACCGGCAATGGAGGAGCCCGTAGGAAGGCCCACACCCGCACTGGCGGTAAGTCCGCCCCAGTTCCAGCTCAAGGTGCCTTCAACGCTGTCCGATTTTGAACTTGTATCGTCGTCTGCCAGAAAGTCGTTGTTGATGATATAGCCGACACCTGCCTTTAAATAAGAGTCAGATTCTGATTTGCGCTGGAGGTTTCCGATATATTTGTCCCAAGTTGCGCTTTCAATTTTTGAATATGTTTCGCTGTCAAAGTCAAAGATGTTAACTTCAGAAACTTCCGGAATTGAAGACGGCAAAAATTCCATCGCAGAAGTGTATGCTATTTCGCCGTCCTGATTTGCGTCACCGGTTTTTCCGCCATAGGAGTTTCCCCGGCTGTATTCGAACCCGCATTTTTTTGCAAAGACCGCAGTCTGCCTCTCAAAAATACGCTGCTGTTCCATGATGTCCCGCTCATCGCTTTGAACCTGCAGATATGCCTGCCTGTACTTGGCCGAAGTTTTGCTGTACCCCTGAGTTTCAAGAACCTTAAGGTCCAGCTGGTCATCGTACAAATCATTTTTTAAGGTTGAAATTTTAATTGCGTAGTTGTAAAGAGTTTTAAGTTCTTCGTAAAATTCTTTTTCTGCAGTCAGTGCCCTGTCACGCACGGCCCGTTCAGCTACAGTCAGGGCTCGTTCTGCCTGGATTTCAGACAGTTTTGCCTTGTCCCTGCTTGAACCGATTATTTCTGCACTCAACCCCACTGAACCGTTGGAAACAGATTTCTGGCCGTCTTCCACAGTCACGGGCACGCTTGCAGTAAGTTCAAGGCCGTTTGCCTTGGGAAGGCTCACGGTTGCCTGCGGTTTAACATAGATTTTAGTTTTATCCCCACTGGACTGAATCTGCATCTGGCCTGTTGATAATTCAACATTGATGCCGTTTTGAATCTTACTTGAATTAAGGGCGATTTGCTTTGCCTGGGCGGTAAGGACACATTTTTGCAGTTCAAGATCGTTTTTGAGATAACCTGCAAGAAGATTATCCAGTTTCTGCCCATCTTCTGCAAAAAGGGCGCCTGCTCCGGTTAAAAGTGTGAGTAAAATTAAAGCTTTTGATTTTGCACAGAATTGAATTCTGCGTCTCCTAAAAATCATCATAAAAAAACTATAAACATTTTTTCTTAAAAAGGCTTTAACTTTTGCTTCGTTTTAGATAAGAGTTTTCTAAGAATACGTCGAGTCAAGGCACGCATACGCTTAAAGCCTTGACTTCGCCGTTTTTAGGGTTTGTAATAAACCCTAAATCGGCTGTCCGGTGCGCTCAAAATGACTTTAATTCTGAGCGCTTTTAGGAAAATCTATGCGCCAAGACCAGACAAAACGCTTATAAACTTTGTGCCTGCAACAAAAGTTCCGATTGAACTTCCCAGTGACGACAGAATAAACACGAGAAGCACACGCAGAATCCGGTTTTTATAAAAAGATTTAACCGATGAAACATCGTCAATCAAAGTTTCCAGATCACATACCTTTGGCTTACAGATACTTGCCTGAGTAATTCCGGTAAAAATTCCGACCCCCACAAGAGGACAGAGCGATGTAAGCGGCGCTCCGATAACTGCCACAAGAATCGAAAGGGGATGTCCGAGGGCAAGCAGGGTTCCGATGCCGGCAAGAGCGCCGTTCCAGACAACCCATGTGCCGACCATGTCACTTCCTTTCCGGATGCCGCCAAAAATAAAGCCGGCCACGATTGCGCCAATAATAACTGCAGGAATTATCCAGCCTGCAATTTTTGCAAAAGTTGTCTTTGGTGGAATTTTATCAATATCACTTGTATCAGCAGAAAGTTTTCCGCCTGCCAGAAGTTCAAGATTTTTTTCTACACCGGGCAAATGGCCTGCCCCCAGCACCGCAAGAACTTTATTGCCCTTTGCAGTCCAGATGTGGCTTGCAAGATAGCGGTCCCGTTCATCAATCAAAACGCGTTTTACTGTCGGCATGTAATCAGAAAGCTCAGACATCATTTTGTCCATTTCGCTGCGGTTTTTAAGGTTTTCAATTTCTGTATCAGAAACTTCTTCTTCCTTGCCAAAAGCGCTGGCTAAGAGCGCCGACAAAAGCTTGCATTTACCCCAGAAAGAGTTTTCTGACCATGCGCGGCGCAGTGTCGTCTGAATCGGTCTGTCCACAAGCTCACAGGGAATGTTGAGTTCTTTTGCCGTTGCATCTGCCGCACGCATTTCGTCCCCCGGCTTTACACCAACGTTAGAACCCATTCTCTTCTGAAAACTTGACAATACAAGATTTGCCAGCAGCAGAAAGCCCTGTTTCTTTTTGAGAACCTTTATGATGTCAAGGTTGCGCCAGCTTTCCGGGTCGTTGAGTGATTTATATCTGTCTGCATCCAGTTCAATCGCAACACAATCAGGCTGCTTTTCGATTATATTCTTTTTTACTTCTTCGCAACTTTCCTTTGAAATATGTGCAGTTCCAATCAAAATGAACTGTCTGCCGTTATATTCTAAAACTTTTTCTGTCTTACTCATTATGTGCTCTTGTTAATTATTGAATTTCTACTGGATTTTCCACTGGGCCATTCTGTATTCAAAGAACATAGGGCTCTGCATTCCAGCAACTTCAGTATAATATTTATGAGCAAGATTGTCTTTATTAAGCAGTTCATAAAAGAGTGCAAGATAATACAGATAACGTCCTTTTTTAGTGCGGTTTGTTTCTTTTGAAACTCCCAGCGCAACTTCAGCATCCCCGCCCTTGTCATGGTACATGCGGATCATTTTGTAATCCATCTTTTTGCGGTCTTCTACACTGATTTTTTTCATAACAAGTTCCAGGAATTTTCTTGCGTCCTGAACCTTATTCTGTTTGTACTGGCAGGCCGCAATCATCAGAATGTAGGAAAGACTGTCCGGATTATGGCTTCTTGCCTTTTCAAAGGCGCCCTGTGCTTCTGCCCAGTTGCCCTTGCCCCATGCAAACATTCCCAGGCTTTCGTATGCGTAATAGTATTTTGGATTTTTTTCTACAACCTTTCTGTAATAATCAAGGGCAAGGTCCGTGCGGTTTTCTTCATCGTAAAGGCCTGCAAGATATGCGTAACCCAGAAAGTAATCAGGTTCGAGGCTGACTGCCTTTTTCCAGGCTTCTTCTGCGCCCTTATAATCGCCTAAAAAGCGTCTGTAAGTTCCAAGGTCAAAGTAAAAGTCAGTGTTTGCCGGGTCATATTTAATTGCTTTTTCTACATATTCAACAGCCTTGCGGTACTGGCTGCTTTCTGCGGCGTACTTTGCAAGGTAAGCATTTGCCTGAGGATTGAGAGGTTCAAGTTGAATTAATTTATTGAATGCTTCTCTGGCGTCATCATCTTTTTCCATGTAATAGCACATTTTTCCATAGCCAAAAAGTGCCTCTGTGTTTTCGCCGTCTTTTGTCAAAGCCTTTTTGTAATAATCACGGGCGTTGCGCCAGTTCTTTTTGAGAGCCTGCTCGTCAGCGCGCTCAATATTTGCCGCAACATTGTTCGGGTCCAGGGTTACAATCTGCTTGATGAGGGTAGATTTTTTTGCCTTGTCACCCTTTTGTTTTGCAATCATCATGTTCAATTCAAGGACATCAAGGTTTTTTGGTTCTTTCTGGAGGAGACCCGATGCAAGTTCATCTGCTTCCTTAATTCGTCCGGCGGAAAGCAAAAGAGAACTTTTTAACACCATCATGTCCGTGTCATCCTTCAATTCGTCTGGAATTGAATCAAACAGGGTCAGTGCCCCCATAATACTTCCTGAATTCAATTCATTACTCAGCTGGCTCACAAAGCGGATTCCTGCCTCTGTTGTCTGTGCAAAAACCACCGGAGCACTCACAGCTGCGATAAACACCACAACTGCCAGAATTATCAAATTTTTCTTTTGAAATACGTTTTTCATTTTTATCCTCATTGAAATTGTCGCTGTCATTAGCTAAACTAATACAAATGTTTAAACACCCAGTCAGAAAAGCAATGGGACTTACAGTCCTTTATAGCATTATTATTATCGGAATATTTGTTCTCCAATTTAGAAACGAATCAGTAATTTTACGCAATATCGGCCAGTTACGCGTATCTCTGGCAAATACACAGGACGCAGACGGCAATCTTTCCCTTAAAAACAGCCTTCAGGCCTCATTTAAAGGAATCAGTTTTACCGCTGACGATGTTCACCCGCTCGTTCTCATGCTCAGCGGAGACACAACTCCAAAACCGCTGGCACTTCTTTCCTGGGAACAGCCTAACGCCCAGAGTTTTAAATTCAATTTTACATTTGACACAAGCCTCGTATTCACTGTAAGCGATACTTCTTCAAAGGCATCCCTTTCGATTAATGCGCAGCTGCCTAAGGGAACCCGCCTGCTTTCACTCTATTACAAACCGGTTTCAGGCTATTCAGTTACAGACAGAAGCCGCACAAGACAGCTTTTCAGTTCAAAAAACATTTCCTACACAATGTCTGCGGCTCAGATTGAAGACACTACGATTAACTTTACACCAACTTCAAACATTGCTTCATATAACCGCTATGACTCTTCAAAGGTATTTACCTTTGCTTCAATTCCGGCAGACTCGGTTAACGCAACCGCAGAAACCTTTGAACAGACCGTCAAAAAGTACCGCGCAGACCTTCTTGCCGCAACAGAAGCCGCCCTTGCTGACGCTTCAGTAATCACCGAAAATGCGGTTACAGCCTACGTCGCAGAATCTGCAAGCCAGTCCCGATACACAGAAGCCGTAGAAGCAGTTCCGGATTCATTCAAAAAAGGCAGCCGCCGCACTTATTTCTCATCACCTTACTTTAACTCACTGGTTGCAATGAACCCGAGCCTTACGATGGTAAACGACAACTTTGCAGAAATGATCAACAATGCCGTTTCAGCCCAGAGTCTGGATGTTTTTGCAACAGATTACATCGAAGATTATATTTTGAGAAGCCAGAAGTCAGATTCAATTCAGAAACTTCTTGAACTTCCGCTTTCCCTCGGCTCATTTGAACCAAACATCGCTCAGGCAACAGGCATCCTCAAGGTTTATCTCAAGCTCGCAAAACACAATTCACAGTATGCGTCGGTTTTGAGCGGCGCTACAGACAAGTGTATTGATGTAATTGCAAACAACTGTTCAATCAGTTCCGACTCCCTCACGCTGACAAAGAACGGCGAGACTCCGGGCCTTCTGCAGACCGTAGAAACAGGACGTGCTTTAATTGAATTCGGCAAACTCGTTTCAAACAATGATTATTGTTCAGGCGGATACATGCTTATCAACACCGCCATGTTGAATTCATCAGCGTCCGACCTGAGAACAATGGCCGAACTTTATCCGCTGCTCGTTCCGGCAAACACTTACTACCCTCACACACAGTTTATTTACCAGAACGACAAAGAAAATGTCTGGGCATGGACCTGTGCTTCAAACATCACTTACACGGAAAACACAGAACTCCAGGAAGCAAACATCACGGTTTCTTTCAAACAGGGTGAGTCACATTACATCATTCTCAAGGGCATAAAGCCCTTCAGCGGAATTGAAATTTACGGACTTTCGTTCCACACGGACCCGCGCTTTGAGTCTTACAATTCTTCAGGTTACGCCTACGACGAAAAATCACATACACTCTTCTTAAAATCCCGTCACAAGGTTTCCAACGAAAAGATTCGTCTCTTCTTCAGAAAGAACGTTCCGGCAGTTACA
>DLYJ01000010.1 GCA_003447785.1 Treponema sp. | reverse complement strand
AATTGAACAGGGAAGCCGGGGCGACAAAAACATTTATGCGGCTTACATTAATTCAGTTACCGTAAGTGCAAACGGAAGTGCCAATGCAGATATTGTTACAGGTCAGCCTGTGGATTCAATTAACACGGCCGTCTCAAAAATCGTAGAATTCGGCGCTCCAATTGACTGGACTATTTTTGTTGATGGAAAACTTGAATGTGCGCAGGAAATCGGGCAGGAACTTACACCATCCAATGCTAAGAGCCTTACTATTGAAGGCTTGCATGAGAATACAATGCCGGACAGCACTAGCACAAGCGGAACGGATGGCTATACGGACATAATTGTTTATAAGGCTCTTTCGCCAGAGATAGAGACGGAAAATAATGAAAACTCTGCTTTTTATATTGCTACATCTGCGCCAGTTATTATAAAAAATATCGAAATCACTGGTGCTGACGAAGCTGGCATGGGTGGCGGTATTTGTATGGCGACACATTTGGTAAATGTTACGCTTGAAGCTGGCACCTGGATAACAGGCAATAGTGCCAGTATGTATGGCGGCGGTGTCATGATCAATGGAACCCTTACAATGAAAGAAGGCGCCGTAATAAGTGACAATCGTTGTGAAGTTGAAGGCGGCGGAGTATACATAGGTTCACCAAGTGCAAAACTCTATATGGAGGGCGGAGAAATCAGCGGAAATTTTGCTCCTGCCGGTTCTGGAGTTTATGTATCAAATACGGCCTCACTTACAATGAGTGGCACAGCCTATATTGCAAGCGATAATGATGTAAAACTTGAAGTAACTGATGCGGGAGTTCTTGTCGGAGACTTGTCAGAAAATACTCATGAGATAGTAGCGACTGTGACTCCAGCTGCTTATGAGGTCGGAAATTCTGTCCTTAGCCCGGCAGAAGACCTAAGCCTCACCGAAGAAATCATCAGCAAATTCAGCATTGTTCAACCGACCTCTGGTACAGACCGCTACGAAATTGACCTTGAAGGAAAACTCGCGCCTAAGAAGGCTGCTACAAGCGGAAGTGTCACGACTGACAACCGAGTGCTGAATATCAGCCTTAATACTACCGAAATGTACAAGAACACAATCCTCCGCTTCAGCGTAACTGATGCATGGGGAAATGATGTCACAGATACAGTCACATTCGATGCCGAGCTTTTGTATCAGGGAAAAGATGTGAACACTTTGGCAAAAGAAGGCACGGCTTACTATACAGTAGACGGCAGTAGTGGAACCCTGACCCTGATTCAGGACAATCCTCTTCCAAAAGAAGGCTCTTACCAGCTCTACGTAAAGGCCAGTCAAAGACTGAATGAAAATACTGAGACACTGATAACCAGCAGCCAGACTTTTGACATCACATTCATAAATGAAATCGTAACGCCAGATACTCAGATAGCCTTGTATGAGTACTTCAGCACTGATTCCTATTCGAATTCATACTCGTATTACTTGACCGATTCATCTAAAGTTGAAAATGCGGCGCTTGCCACCTCTTCATTCGAAGGCAATACCACAAAAACTACCTTTGACGTGTATGGATATTTCTATATTCTTAGCGATGAAAGTTCCGAGCCTTTGTTAAGATCCAACAATCCTATTATTGCACAACAAACGGATGGTGGAGTAATTTTGTCTGAAATCAATTATGAACTCAGCGAAGGTAAGCCCTGCAATTTTACGGTTGACATGGCTAACAACAAGGCTTACGCCTGGAGCGGAAATTATACCAATAAGACTATTCTTTACAGATACCCGAATATTTTTACGAGTGGAAGTGCTTCTGATTGTGAAACTATTAACCTTACTGTCAATGGATTTATTGCTAACAACGTAGTTATTTACAATGATATCGTCTATGTGATTGGCTATGACTCAACTTCTGATACATGTAAAATACTCACTTATGATATTTCCAACCTGACCTTTACAGAAGGAGAGGCGACGGCTACTGAAGCCATCTCAACTTATGATTTGTCGGCCTATTTCACAGACAAGATGACCGCTAAATGGCAGATTACAGATGCCTATGCCTTGGAGGGTGCCCTTTACTTCCTGGTTTATGACAGCTCGCTCTATGATTCTTCTTACAGCATGAGTTCGGCCTGGAAAACTGCCGGAGGAAGTATTTATGAGCGGGGTGCTATTGTAAAATATCTAGCTCCATTGAACGGGGAGGCAGAAATAAATCTCATTGGCTTAAAGTCAAATGTAGCTTACGCCAACACTGATATTTCTCAGCTTCTTTTCTACGAGTCGTCTTACGGTCCTGTTCACACAACAGAAGATTTGACTTCCCCTGTGGTGACCATAATTGGCTCTGAAAAAGTGACTACCGACAGCGACCGTCTTTGCAACTACTACTTCCCGAATATTTATGGCGTTAGCAATTCAAGCGAGAAGTATTTTGCCCATCCTTCAAAATTCATCGCAGTTAAGCCCAAAAAACTTGTGATTGCTGATGACGGCATTGCCTTCTATTCAGATGCTGACGGCCTTTCATACAAGAATGCCGACCGTGTGATTACGGTTGACTTGCAGGACTTTGTAATCGAAAGCGTTCAGACATCTTCTGCTAAATTCAGCGAAAAAGTTAGCGGTTACTTCAGGACTAATTCTCAGCTGAGACTCCGTAACATTATAAGTGATAATGACGGATATTATGATTCTGACAAAACCTGCTACTACTATGACGGAAGTGCAGCAAGTATTGTTGGAAAAAATTTGAGTGAGGCTGACCTGACCTTGGCTTTTGGAAGCAGCGACGAGTAGTGCAGAATGAAGAAGCCTGAGCCGGTCATCAGCGTTTGCATTCCTGTTTATGAGACTGAAGCATATCTTGCCCAATGCCTGCGTTCAGTCTACAGTCAGGATTTTGCAAGCTTTGAAGTGCTGGTTTTAAGTGACGCAAGCCCCGCTCGTGACGAAAAAGGCCGTTCAGCAAAAAAAATCACGAAGGCGGCTCAAAAGGAATGTAAGGCCTATCGAAAAGAAATGGCTTTACCCCCGGTAAAAATACGCTTTCTGGAGCACAGGAAAAACCGGGGCTGCGTGGAAGTCCGCCGCAGTCTTGTTTATGAGGCTCGGGGACAATATATAGCCATGCTTGACAGCGACGATGAGTTTTTGGAGGGAGCCATTGCCGCTTTATACGAGGCCGCCTTGCAAAACGAGGCGGATATGGTGCACGGCACTTTTCTTTCCGGCCAATATGACGAAAATGGAGTCTTTTGCGAATCGGAAGAAAAAAGGTGCTCCAGGATTTTTTACGGAAGAAAGGAAGGCCTTGATATTGCCCGCTCCTGGTTCGCCGGGATATTCAGCGGCAATGTATGCGGCAAGCTCATAAAAAAGAGCCTGTACGAAAAAGCTTTTGCCGACATTCCCTACACGGAATGTAACATGGCAGATGACCTTTTGATATTCTTTTTTCTTGGCATGTATGCCAGCCGTTATGTCGGCATAGAGAAAAAAGTCTATCGCTACAGGATTAACAGCGGCATGAGTTCCGGCCGTTCAATAGACAGCCTTCAAAAATGGAAGCTGCTTTGTACATCAGCAAGTGTCTTCAGCATTATTTCCTTGTGGATAAAGGAAAACAATGCCAAAGACAAGCCCTTGTTCAGCGGGGAAGACCTTGACCACTTGGGCCGGGTTACGCTCCGCTACCTGACAGACAATGTTCTGCTGCTCTACAGAAGGGTCAGCCCGAACTTGTTTTCCGAGGCTCGCCAGATGCTTTTTGACTACTGGGGAGAGGATTTTGTGGTGAATGTGGAAAAGGTGATGAAAGAAAAGGAAAAATCACCAATTCCGCAGTCATTTGATTGAAAAGTAAAAAATTATGCTTAAAATAGGAGTTATGGTGAAAAAGTCTTTATTATTCTTTGCGACAATTTTACTTTCTTTAGGTTTCTTTGCGGGCTGCTCTGATTTAGACAATGACTCAAAGGAAGCTTCCTCTGCATCTGGAGGCGAAAAATTCTGCCTCGTAAGCGGAAATCTTGTCCTTAACTCTGATAGCGGAGCCACTTCAAGTTCTTTGCTCTCTTCTGTTTCAAGCAAGGCTACTTTTGCAAGCTCTGATTCACGTTCGGCTACAAGCTCTCTTACAGAATACACCAGTACACTGGAATTATGGGGTGAACTTTATGTCTCTGCCAAAAAAGAAGGCAATGACGAAGTAGAAGGAACGGTAACGAGCAATGAGGACGGCTCTGTTTCATATTCATTAAAACTTCCTGCTCCCGGCGAATGGACTGTTACAGTCAGGCAAGATGCACAGGAGTATAACAGTGGTGTTATTATTATCATGAAGGGAAGCACAAGCCTTATCGTTGACGATGAGTATTCGGCTATAACAGAAGACATTACTCTGGTTCCATATGGTTTTCTAAGCCAAATCACAGGAGAAATTAAACTCGCTATTTTTGACAACACAGAAGAAAAAAAAGTTTCTTCACTTACATTTTACTGCGACAAACTTTTAAACGCGGGCAGTAACGAAAATTCCCTCTCAAAAGACAGTCTTGGCAAAAATGGAACAATCGCTTTTGTGGACGGAAAGGCCGAAATCAATCTTTCCAAGGTCATGGCAAACTGCTATGAAGTCACATTCCTCTTTAACGACAAATACGGAAATACCCTCTATCGCTGCAAAGAAGCCCTTACCGTTTACTCAGGCTTTGTAACCGACAGCTGGTTTGGAGAAAGTTCTTATATCAAAAAGAATGGTGAAAATGGCTATCAGTTCAGCATTACGGACGACCTGATTACAAAGTTCGGGGCAGAGATTGTGCCATCGTCAAACTTAATGCTTTACGAAAGCTACACTGATGAAGGCAGCGTAAAATATTACATGGCAAGCGATTTGGACAATATTGATACTTCAAATCCTGCTTATACGAGCCAAGGGGCTTCCTTTGCTTCATATTGTTTTGATTCAAAAGGAAGCATTTACATAAATGCTGGTAATGGAAAAATTTATCTAACGGCCACAAGCCAGGAGATTGATACAGGACTTGCTAACCTTGAAGGTCTTGCCTGCGACAGGGCAAATGACAATCTTTATCTTTATGTTGTAAGCTATAATAATGGCACGGAATCATATTCTATGTATGAGGTTCCGGCAAGAGATAATTTTGCCAGCACTTTGGATACAGCATCCCTTAAATGCTATAAATTTGCCCTAAACTTTACTAATGGAATTACTTCTGTTCCTTATGCCTTTACTGTGCATGACAATAAATTCTATGCTCCATGTCTTGATAGCGAGTCAAATTCCTTTTTTATTGAAGCAGACATTTCTAAAGCAGTAATAGATGGCGAAACAGGTAAGTATATCATTACCCTTGGTGACAGCAATCTTGTTAATCTGAATGAATCCTTTCCTTCTGATGTAGGGTTTACGGACATTCTTTATCAAGATGGATATGTGTATACCCTGTTTAAGACTGAAGCATATCATCTTGGTACGGTCATCAGATATAACACATTCACCTCTTCTGCGACAATGCTTGAAATACCGACACCAGCAAAACTTGAAGGCAAGGCACAAGTTTTTGTAATGTCGAATGAGCAACATGTTGATTTATATTCTGATGAATCTTTGAAAAATCCGGTTATGTGTGTCTACACTAAATTGTTTAGTAATATTTATGCTCCTTCAACAGATGCAGACCTTTCATCATATCTTTGCGGGCCTGTGCGCTTCCTTGCCATAAAACCAAAAAAACTTGTTATAGCTGATGATGGCCTTGCTTTC
This sequence comes from Treponema sp., assembly GCA_003447785.1. Taxonomy (GTDB): domain Bacteria; phylum Spirochaetota; class Spirochaetia; order Treponematales; family Treponemataceae; genus Treponema_D. The sequence goes on along the minus strand of DLYJ01000010.1, from coordinate 193 downwards.
TTCACAGATGATAGCGGTAATTTGAGCTATAAAAATATAAACCGGGTTGTCTATGTAGATTTGGAGACCTTCTCAATAGAGTCTGTCAGCGAGACAAATGCTAAATTTGATGCAGACAGAGAATCTTACGAGTCTGATTCCTTATCCGGGTATAATTGGAATAATTCCTTCTTAGTTTTGGGCTTGCCTGCAT
>DLYJ01000139.1 GCA_003447785.1 Treponema sp. | reverse complement strand
TTGCGGCCGGTGTAGTTCAGAAAGCTGACCAGGAGGCAGGGGAGATTATCACTGCTGCCAAAGCCAGGGCCGAATCCCAGTACATCCAGCGTTATAATCAAGAAACAGAAAAGCTTTCAAGTCAGTTTGCTGACGACTGCAATAAAATTCAGGCAAACGCCGATGAACAAATCCAGAAATATAAAGATTCAATCAATTCAACTGTTGTAAATAGAGACACATTTGATACCCGGGTAAAATCCATTTTAAAGGAGTTTGCTAAGGCTTAATGGATAATTCCAGCGCGCGTGATTACATATATTCAAAAGTCTGCGGACTTCTTTCCAAAGTCTACACGGGTTCAAACTCTCAAAAAATCCTCTCTGTAAAAACTCTCGCAGAACTCTACGGTCTTCTTTTTGCAAAGGAAGTTCCTGTTGTGCCGGAATCAATTCTTGCAGGCATGATAGAAAACGAGGCCGAAAAACGCTTTCTGGACGAGTTTGTTGAACTTCTGGATAGTTTTCAAAAACCTGACAGAATTCTTGTTGAACTTCTGCGTTTTTACGATTACGAAAACCTCAAGGAAATTGCGGGCGCCCTGTGCATGCATGAAGAAAAGGAACCTCTTCTTGCGGACATCGCTCATTATTCAATGCTTAACTATTCAAAATGGCCTGATATTGCAGCAGTTACAGAAAATTCTCCCCTGTCATGGTATAATAAAATACCTGAGGTTGGCGAGCAGCAGAGCCTTGACAGCCGACTGGACAGCCAGTATATGAATTCAATCTGGAACTGTGCTAAAAAAATAGGAACCGCTGTAGGGGAGAGTGTTGTAAAACTCTTTGAAAAGGAATTTGTCTTTGACAATATAATCTGGGCAATGCGCCTCAGGGTTTATTATAAAATGAGCGTGGAAGAAATCCGGGAACATCTTTTTTTTGACGACAGGTCAAAAGGTTCAAAAGATGTGCTTGCGGGACCTGCCCTCAAAATGCTTTCCAGGGATTTTTCAAATTATGATGAATGGAAAGACTGGAAGTATGTAAAAATGTTGAATCCAAACACGGACGGCGTCCTGTGGGAAGTTGATCCGCGCTGGGTAGAAAATGCCATGAAAACCGAGCTTTCCAAAAAACTGTTTTCGGTTTTTCATCAGCATTCTTTTACCGTTGTTGAATTGATATGCTATTTTAAAATAAAACAGGACGAACTTGATCTTATCCGCTGTGTAACTGAAAGTTTGCGCCTGGACGGCTCTGCCCAATAATGTGCGGAACAGGAGGAAGTAATGGCTAGAACTGCACCTATGCGCCTTGTTGAACTTATGGTGCTGAAAGAAGATATCGATACTGTGATTGAATTTCTGGGCAAAAACGGAAATTTTCAATTCCAGCAGAAATTTGATACTTCAAACTCTGCCCAAAATCCACCGGCAGAAGTTTTTGCAAAATTAAAAGATGCAAGAAGTTTCCTGAATATCGCTGACATTGATTCAACTTATTTAAAAGAGCAGAACAGAGCCAATGAGAGTGACACAAAGGATGCGGAGGATTTTCTCGCACTTGTTGACGACCTTAAAAAACGGGAAATGCAGGCCAGGGACGAGCTCAACCGCATCACCGAAACTGAAAAAGAAACCCGTTCGTTCGAAAATTTAAAAATTCCATATAACGAAATTGACCATCTTTCATTTTTAACTATTCGCATCGGTAAAATTGATCCGGCTGTATTTGATGACCTGGTATTCAGTGCGGGTGGAAGGGCGGTAATTATCCCACTTGGTCAGGACAAGTCCCACATCATGGCGGCTACTTCCAAAAAAGGGCGCTTTTCACTTGATACAACCCTTAAGGAATTCGGATTTGTTTCCCTGGATATCCCTGAAGATTTTAAAGGCGTTCCAGATGATGTTCTTGAAGGACTTGTCAAGGAAAAAGAGCGCTGCCAGAAGGCTTTTGACCGCCTTGAAGAAGAAAAACACAATCTTGCCCAGACGCATATTCAGCTTTTGCAGCATCTTCTTGGAGCATTCAGTTTGTCTGCCCAGATCAAGGCAATGGAAAACAGCCTTGAGTCAACGGAACTTGTTTACCGTCTGACAGGCTGGATTCCGGAAAACTCCTGCCATCAGATGATGACAGATGTGGACCGCATTTCTGAAGGACGGGTTGCAATCAGGTTATTTGACCCGGACGAAGTTCCTTCGGTTCGTAACGGCCGCGAAAAGGTTCCTGTAAAGCTTCATCACGGAAAGATTGTAGGTGCCTTTGAAAGAATGATTTTCAGTTACGGAAGTCCGACTTACGGTTCCATTGACCCGACTCCTTTTGTCGCATTCTTCTTTACACTTCTTTTTGGAATTATGTTTGGTGACGCAGGTCAGGGCCTCGTCTTCCTGCTCGCCGGAATCCTCATGCAGTTCAACCTTCTAAAATTTGGCGGCTGGAACAAGTTTGCCCCGATTTTTATGTGCATAGGCTGTTCAAGTATGATTATGGGCGTCCTGACGGGCGAGTTCTTTGCCACTGAAGGTCTTCTGGATGGATTTAGCATGTGGATTACCGGCCTCTTTGGTCAAAGCCGCGCTCCCATTCTGGAAATGAAGTTCTGGGACTCTGACAACGCAATCGGAATTATCTTCGGTATTTTTGGCTTTACAATGGCAGTTGGTTTTGTAATCAACTCCATCGGCCTTATTATAAACTTTGTAAACAACATCAACCGCAAAAAGTTTGGAAGTGCCTTCTTTGGTAAAACAGGCTTGAGCGGCGCTCTCTTTTTCTGGTATGTTGTTTTCTTTGCCCTCTCCATTGCCTTCCTGCATCATGAGCCATGTCTCAGGGACTGGATTATCATAGGCCTTACAATGTTCTTTGCTGCCTTCGGCGAGCCTTTTGAGCGCCTGTTTGACGGTGAGCGGCCTGTGCTGGAAAACGGACTAGGTTCATGCCTTATCGGCGGCGCGGTTGAACTGATTGAAGTTGTTTCTACATACCTGTCTAATTCAATCAGTTTTGTGCGTGTCGGCGCTTTTGCCCTTGCTCACGCTGTACTGGGCTTTATCATTGCAAAAATGACTTCCATTGCGCCGGATGCCGCTAAGGTTTTAATCCTGATTGCAGGTAACGCAATTGTTGTCGTGCTTGAAGGAATGATTGTTGCAATTCAGGTAATACGCTTGCAGTATTATGAATTTTTCTCTAAATTCTTTAACGAAACGGGACGGGAATTTGTTCCTTTCGCTTTTGAATATAAATAAACTAAAAAACATTAAGAGGTGATTTTTATGAATAAAAAAATTATTTTTGCTTTGTTGTCATTGCTCGTATTTGGCCTTGTGTCAGTCAGTGCACAGGAAGCGTCTGCTGCTCCTGCAGCAGAAACTGCCGTTGAAAGCGCTGTCCCACAGGAATCAAATGCTTCAGGCGTAAAATACATTGCCGCAGGTCTTGCTGTTGGCATCGCCTGTCTTGCAGGTGGTCTTGCCGTTGGTAAAATCGGTGCCGC
>DLYJ01000118.1 GCA_003447785.1 Treponema sp. | reverse complement strand
TGTTTGATAAGGATTTCCTTTTTTCCGTCCATGCCGTTTACAATCGAAAGGGAAATGTTCATTGTGGCACCGTTTTTGTAAATGATAAAACCCCGGCCTCCCCGGAGAATTACGATTTTGTCTGCGTAAGGTTCGCCTGCCCAGGTGCCTGCAAGGCTTTCAAGAGAGAAGACGGCTCCCGGATTTGTCGTAACCGGTGCTTCTTCCGGTGCTTTTGCTGCAATCTGTCTCAAGGGAAAGAGAAGTTCTTCGATTGAGGTTTTTGCATTTGTCAGAATCTTGTAATATGAATCGTATTTATCCTGTTTTGAATAAATCTTTCCGTCAAAGGGCGTTTTTGCGTTAAAACGGCAGTTCCAGATTACATTTGATTCATCAATTCGTTCTTCTGAAATTTCTGCATAAAAAACAACTTTGGAGTTTCCGGAAGAACTTGTGTCAGGAATTGATTTTGAAGCAGAACCCACGTCCGGCCTTTTATCAAGGATTTTTAAGTTGTCGATTGAATTGAGCTGTGTGTAAAAAATGTCCTGAGCCATTTTGGACATGTTCATATCGGAAGAGCTCGAAACAACACCGTAATAATCAATCTGGAGCGGTGCAGCGCTTATGTGTGCGGCTATAAGAAAAAATAAAACTGTAAAAAAAGTTCTGATTTTATTCAAATAATCTCTTCCCTTATTTAATTATCGGCCATTTTTTATGGAAACCTCGAAAAATTGCAATTTTTCGAAGTTCCCCTTATTTAATCAGGTCTTTTTTAAATTCCCTGGAAAGTTCACGGTTGATGTCTCTTTCCTTGATTGTTTCCCGCTTATCGTACTGTTTTTTACCCTTGCAGATTCCCAGGGTGATTTTTACGATTCCGTGTTTGAGGAAAAAGTCCAGGGGAATAAGCGTATATCCTTTTTCTTCCACCTTGCGGCGGATTCTTTTTAATTCTTCCTTGTGAACCAGAAGTTTTTTCTGTCTGTCCGGATTGTGATTGAATACGGATGAATAAGCGTACTCTGAGATATGAAAGTTTCTCATCCACAATTCACCGTTTATTATCTCTGCAAATGAATCAGCAAAAGAAACGTTACCTGCTTTTACGGATTTTACTTCTGTTCCGACTAGAACGATTCCGCATTCATAGGTTTCCTCCACAAAGTAGTCGAATCGTGCTTTTTTGTTTTGTGCTATTACTTTTACTGCTTCTGACATATTCATAATTATAAGCGGTTTGGCTTTTGCTTGCAACCTATGGCTTTTCTGTGGTATGTTTTTATTATGTTTAAGGATATATATTCAGTTTCATACAAGATGAAAAAAGAACTCTACGCAAAAATCTGGACAGTTATTGCTGTGGTTCTCGCGTGCATTGTTTTTGTAAGTCTTGTGATGAATTTTTTAATTTATCCTGCCGTAAGCCGCTCCGACTCCATGGAGCCGTGCCTTTCCGAACAGAGCACAGTTCTTGTTTCTCCCCTTGTAAAAACTCCGAATCGGGGAGACGTAATGCTTGTTCAGTACACGCCAAAAGAAAAACGCCCGTTTTTTGTAAGTTCCCTTGATTTTATTTTCCGCCTGTTTACAGCCCAAAGATTCAGTCCGTTTAAGGCAGAAAACTCAATGGACCGTGCTTTCAGGCGCGTTGTTGCCCTTCCGGGAGATACCGTTTATATAAATAATTATGTTGTTTTTGTAAAACCTCAGGGGCAGAGCCACTTTCTCACAGAATTTGAACTTACAAAGACAAAATACAATCTTTCTCTTCCTCTTGTTCCGGATTATGTGGACACAACAATAGGTTCAATGGGGCAGACTGAAGAGTTTACTCTTGGTGCCAACGAGTATTATCTTCTGGGAGACAACCGCCTTGAATGCACTGACAGTCGCCTTTGGGGACCTGTTCAAAAGAGTTCGATGGTTGGAAAGGCACTTCTGGTTTATTTTCCCTTTTCTAAAATCAGACTTTTTTAACTGATGGAATTACCCCTTTATATTCACATTCCCTTCTGTAAGAAAAAATGTGATTACTGCGATTTTTTTAGTCTTCCCCTCTGTAAAATTCATGAATTAAAAGAGTCTTATGTTAAGGCGCTTGTAAATCAAATCAATTTTTTTGTCAAAAAATACAATGTTACACATTGGTCTACAGTGTACATCGGCGGTGGAACTCCAAGCCTCCTGGGTCCTGGTCTGATTGAATTTCTGGCCTCAAATGTCTATAAATCAACCGGACAGAATTCAGTGGATGAGTTTACAATCGAAGTAAATCCTGATGATTTGACCGGGGAAATTATTGATTCCTGCAAACGGGGCGGAATTACACGCATTTCCATGGGAATCCAGGCTCTCGATGATGTCGCATTATCGGCTGTCGGACGGGTTGCAACCAGACAGAAGGCTCTTGATGCCCTTTCCTTATTGAATGAATCCTGGGACGGGCGCCTTTCCGTTGACTTTATCGCAGGGCTTCCGGGCCAGACAATTGATTCGTTTAAATCCCAGTTTGAATACGTTTTTAATTCAAGGGTTGACCATATTTCTTTGTACAGCCTTAC
>DLYJ01000072.1:2251-2553 GCA_003447785.1 Treponema sp. | reverse complement strand
GTCAAATCTTTTTCCCAGCCGTGACCGATTCTTTCCGTGATGAATTTTGAAAGTTCTTCGTTTGAACTCAACAACCAGCGGCGCTGTGTAATACCGTTTGTCTTATTGTTGAATTTCTGCGGATACAATGCGTACCAGTCTTTCAATTCCTGCTTTTTGAGGAGCTCAGTATGCAGGGCGGCAACACCGTTTACGCTGAAGCCCGCATGAATTGCAAGCCATGCCATGTAAACCTTTCCGTCGTGGATAATGGACATATGGTTCTGCTTTGCATAGTCCGTCGGGAATTTTGCCCGCAGTTC
>DLYJ01000072.1:0-2108 GCA_003447785.1 Treponema sp. | reverse complement strand
GCTTCTGCGAGAATTGTATGGTTTGTGTAGGCAAAAGTTTTTGTTACGATGTCCCAGCTTTCGTTCCATCCCATCTGGTATTCGTCCATGAGAATACGCATAAGTTCAGGAATTGCAACTACCGGATGAGTGTCATTCAGCTGAATTACATGATAGTCCGGGAATTTTGAAAAGTCTGTTCCGTGGTTTGCCACAAAGTGATGAACAAGGTCCTGCAGGGACGCAGAACAGAAGAAGTACTGCTGCTTTAAACGCAGTGCCTTTCCCTGCGGTCCGTTGTCATTGGGGTACAAAACGCGTGTGATGTTTTCCGCATTATTCTGACGGAATACAGCTTCGTTGTAGCGCATATCGTTGAACAGCTGGAGGTCAAATCCGTCTGGACTTGAAGCCTGCCAGAGGCGCAGAGTGTTAACTGTATTTGTATCGTAACCTACAATCGGCATATCGTAAGGAGTTGCGATTACTTCTTCAGCGTTTTCGATGTAAAAGCGGTCCTGTCCGTCAGGAGTTTTTCCGTATTTGATTTCTCCTCCGAACTTTACTGTAACTGAAAGGTCAGAGCGTTTGATTTCCCACGGATCGCGGTGCTTGAGCCAGTTATCCGGGTATTCAACCTGGTAACCGTTTTCGATGTGCTGTTCAAACATACCGTACTGGTAGCGGATACCGTAACCATGTCCCGGATAGTCCAGTGTAGCAAGGGAATCCAGAAAACATGCGGCAAGACGGCCGAGACCGCCGTTACCAAGACCTGCATCCGGTTCTTCGTCTTCAATAACATCAAAGTTGATGTCCATGTCCTTGAGAACCTTTTTTACCTCGTCCTTGATTCCAAGGTTGATAAGGTTGTTGCTCAGGGCACGTCCCATCAAAAATTCAGCTGATAAATAATAAAGCTGTTTTACTGATTTTTTTTCATATTCGTGGCGGGTTGCCATCCATGCTGTCATAATTACTTCCTGAACTGAAGCACTTACAGCATCAAAAAGGTCATGACTGTTGGCCTGCGAAATATTTTTTCCATACTGGCGGCGTAAGCGTGCGGCCAGGTTTTCGCGAAACAAATCAGCATCAAAAGTCATTATAAGCCTCCTCCTAATAAACTCAGCTACTCATCAAAACAATAGCACTATTAGATACTATAACATATTTTTCCTGATTATTCAGTAATTCTTCGTTACCGGCAGTCAAAGCGCAGGTGTCGTCTTCTATCGAAGTATCCACTACCCTGTACCACTTTCTTCCCACTGTAGCCGGTGGAATTGTTATTGTTTTATCGTGAATGTCCGTGTTAAATGCAATGTAAAAATCCGAGTCTTCTTCGAGTTTTTCGTTTCCTGCCCCGCCGCCGAGCCTGAATGCAAGAAAACGGCTCGCCTTTGTCCAGTCGGTGAGTTTTGTGTCCGCACCAAACCAGGTAATATCAGCCGGGCTTATGTCAGAACCTGCTCCCGTAAAGAACTTTGTCCGGGTCAAAACACGATGGCTTTTACGCATTGCAATCAGGTTTTTAACAAAGGTTAAAAGGGCCTGGTTTGTTTTTACGTTGTCCCAGTTGAACCAACTGATTTTATTGTCCTGGCAGTATGCGTTGTTGTTACCGCCCTGGCTTCTTCTTACTTCGTCGCCCGCAACAAACATGGGAACGCCCTGGGAAACAAAGAGGGCCGTAAAGAAGTTTTTAATCTGGCGGATACGGAGTTTTTCTATTTTCGGGTTTTCAGTGTCGCCTTCAAAGCCGTAGTTCCAGCTCAGGTTGTTGTCGGTTCCGTCGCGGTTTTCTTCACCGTTCTGTTCGTTGTGTTTTGAATTATAGGCAACCAGGTCTGCAAGAGTAAAACCGTCATGGCTTACAATGTAGTTGATTGAATTAATCGGCCGTCTGCCCGACGCACTGTACAAATCGCTTGAACCTGCAATACGGGTCGCCGCTTCTGTTGAAAGGTGTTCATCCCCGCGGATAAATTTGCGCATGCCGTCACGGAATTTGTCGTTCCACTCGCACCATCTTCCCCCCGGAAAGCCGCCGACGAGATAGTGTCCGCCGCAATCCCAGGGTTCTGCAATGATTTTTGTGTGAGACAAAACCGGGTCCTGGCTTATGC
>DLYJ01000108.1 GCA_003447785.1 Treponema sp. | reverse complement strand
CTACTTCAACGAGCTTGACACCTATGCAGAAGTCAGAGGCTTAAACACAAAGCAGATTATCCAGGGAATCAGCCTTGACCCCCGCATCGGAGACTTCTACAACAACCCTTCCTTCGGATATGGCGGCTACTGTCTTCCAAAGGACACCAAGCAGCTGCTTGCAAACTTTAACTCTGTTCCACAAAACTTAATTCAGGCCATTGTCGATTCAAACCGAACGCGAAAAGAATTCATTGCTCATCAGATTCTTTCATCAAAACCAAACACTGTTGGAATCTACCGCCTCACTATGAAGGCAAACAGTGACAATTTCCGTCAGAGCTCTATTCAGGATATTATGAAAATTCTTCGCGGAGAAGGCGTTGATGTTGTGATTTACGAGCCTACTCTTACATCTAATGATTTTGAGCATTTCAAGGTAGAACACGATTTGTCCGTTTTCAAGAAAAACTGCGACGTAATTCTTGCAAACCGCATGTCTGATGATTTAGCTGACTGCAGGGAAAAGGTATACACCAGGGATTTATTCTCAAGGGATTAGAATGTCATTAAAAAAAATAAACTTCATTACCGGACATAACTGGAAGTCAAACCGACTGGGGGGCTTTCATAAATTTGCGGAAGCGGCCTGCAATGCAGGAATTGAAGTTGTCTTTTTCAGTTTTCCCCGCCCTTATTACAGCTATTTTATGCATCAAGAGCTTTACAATTACAAAACAATAAAAGAGCTGCAGAAAGGAATTAAATATGAAGTTGCCGGGCAGTCTCTTACAAACATCACCTTCCCAACCTTCAAGCTTCCTAACAGTGCAAACAAGATTCTTTCTGACGGCATGATGAATGCTCTGGAGCGTTTTTCTTTTGCATCGTTCAAAAAGTTTGCAAAAAAATGGTTTGACGGAACGGACGTTTTTGTTTTTGAAAGTTCTGACGGAATGATTTTTGTTGATCAGCTCAAAAAAATGTACCCGAACGCAAAAATGATTTACCGCCCAAGCGACCCGCTCATGTATGATGGTGCTTTGAGCCGCTATGTCAAAAATGAAACGCATATGATGAAAAAAGCCGATTTGAACATAATCGTAAATCAGGAAGGGCTGGATTTATACAAACGCAAGATTCCAGATTTTGACAGAACGATAAAATACACGCTCCTTTCTAATGGCGTTGACATCGAAAGCTATGAGAAAAAATATCCGGTTCCAGAGCTTTTGCAAAAAGGAAACACGGTACTGTATGTCGGTGCGTGGGAAGTGGAATGGGATTTGCTTTTTAAGGCGGCAGATGCGGACGAAAATTTTAATTACATTGTCGTTTGCCCTAATTATCCGAGCGCGGAGATACAGGAAAAAGTAAAGACTTGCAAAAATTTCTTTTATGTTCCGGGTATTCCGCCAAAAGACGTGCCTGCGTGGATTACAAATTGCTCGGTCGTCATGGTGCCGTATGTTACGGATTTCTATAAGAATCGCCCGCTGGGGATTACGGCGAAATATTATCAGGCAATGGCGGCAAAAAAGCCGATCGTAGCATACTGCGACACGCCAAAACTAACTGACGCGGGAGTCACAGTCACTTACACTTACGATGATTTTATTGCAGCAGTTCGCAAAGCAATTGAGCAAAAATCTTGCGGTTATTCTTTTGATTTATCTGAACGGAAATGGGAGAATATTACCGCAAAATTCTTGGAACTGATAAAATGACTAATACAAAAAAACGAATCATACTTACAGTCCTTTCTGTCATCAGTTTCCTCATTGCCATCGCATTTCTCTGTGCATGCACTGACTTGATTGCCGTAAGAATTCTTGATGTTCTCAAAACATTTAAGCCCAATCTCACCATTGCGAAACTTGCAAAGCTTAAAGGTGTTCTTTATGGGAATATTATTCTGTTCACAGTATTCGGAGCGCTCTTTATTCTACTCAATTTTGTCAAATTCTCAAATGTTGACAAAGAAAACACGCCCACTTTCACTGTACATCCCGTCTGTGAAAACAGAAAGATGAGCAGATATACACTCGTTCTTCTTATGCTTTTTTTGACCATTTCAGGGATTCGTTTTTACTGGCTGAACCAAAAGCAAACATTCCATATTGACGAGATGTATGGAATATCCATCGTCACACAAAATGAATACGGCTTATGGAGCGGAAAAGATTTTGAGAAAGGACGGTTATATACCGGAAAAGAAATCAAAGACGCAATTTTCTTTGACGATGCATCAATAAAAGACACTGTCAGAGATTTATTACACCTCTGGGTTTACAACAAGGACACCGCATACAACAATCTGTTCATATACCTTTCCCGAATCTGGTTCACGGGCTTCAAGTCCTCAGATTTTAAGACGACATTTATCCGCGCAGGACTACTGAATTTTATTTTCTTCTGCATCGCATTTTATTTCTTCTATTTGCTGATTTCTGAATTAACAGACAATAAGCTAACAAAGGTCCTGCTCATTACCTTCGCCTTTTTGAATCCTACCACTATCGGTCTTTCTGTTTTCATGCGCTCGTATGCGTTGCAGGAAACAGTATTAATTCTGTTCACATACCTGTTTGTGTTTTATTATAAAAACATAAAGTCAGATAGAGAAATCACGACCAAAACGAACTTTATTCGTACAAGCATTGTCTGTGCAGTCCTCTTCTCCACGGATTATTTCTCTGTGCTCTACCTTGGTATTCTTGGGCTTGTACTTTTGTATCTTTCAATACGCAAAAAAGAGTATAACCTGTCTCTTTTTTTGCTTTGTACAGTTTTCACGGGATTACTTTTGACGAAATGTTTCTATTTGAATTATGGAACTGGTTTTTTTGCAGGCAGAGGAGCAGAGGCTTTCTCTGAAATTGGGAATTCCGCATTAAAAAATTTCACATACACAATTCTTAAACTTAATGACTTTGTTTCAGAAAATATGTTCAATCTGATAGTAATGATTATTTTTGCAGCTGCTGGAAGATTTCTTTGCATCAGAAATAAAACAGAGAATGCAACCCACACTGTCATTTTCGCCTGTTCATTACTATTCTGTTTTCTCGTGCTGTATATTTCTCCGCTGAAAGCACTCCGCTATGTTGCCCCAGTTTTCCCCTTGCTTTCTTTTTCTCTGATTATTGACACAAATAAGAAAGGCTTGCGATATGCTGTCTATGCTCTTCAACTCTGCGTTGTGCTTTTGACGCTAAAAAATGTCTTTCCATCGCAGCAGAATTTCACAAAAATCAGACATTTGAACGATGCCGATGAAGCGGTGCTTAATGCAGAATTCCTCAAAGACGAAGAAAATCCCATCGTTATCAGCCACGATTGTGTTTATCCATCTGTTCTTCCGTATCTGAAAGACAATCAGTCAGTCTATTTTTCAGATACGGAAGAACAGGCAGAAGAAATCTGCACAGGAAGTTTCTGGTATCTTACCCATGTAAAAGACGAAAACGGCTTCAGAGTTTTCAAAGAAGAACTGATTGAAAAGCGTTAAATCTATCCGGTAATCAAGTTACCAAATAAATTCATCATCTTCCAAATGAAGATTTAAAAGCAGCCTGGCTTGCATATTCGAACACGAGGAATTTTCCGTCGTTGTACACTTCCCTGCCATTCTTAAAAACAGCATTGTCGGCAGAGTATCTGTACAACGGTTCAGAAAGCATCAAAAACACTTTTCCGCTGTGAGATTCGCGGTTGTAACGCAGAGGTGTAAGCCAGGTGCCTTTCGTAAACTTATCGGGAAGGCAGTCAACTTTTCCACCCAGTTCCGGAACATATTTCCGGGCTTTTTTTACGGTCGCGACCTCAATCTTCTCGTTCGTAAAGTAGGTAATCAGATTCGCAAAATCAAAGGTACTGTAACCGAAGCTGTAATCGGGATCAGAAGCAACTTTTTCTTTAAGAAAGTCCATTACAGGATACAAATCTATATTAAAATCACGCGTAAGATAATCCTGAGTAGAAGTATAAGACGAAACAAAAATACAAAGGGCAAAACCGGTTCCGACACAATAACGTTTAATATATCCCAGTTCCGAACTATCGATAAAAATAATCACACATGGTATCATATATGCAAGTACCGTAATGTAGTAACGGCCAATAAATTCAGTGTGATAATAGAGGAATGTATTGAATGCTATTGTACAAATGGAAAATACCAAGATCAGCGATTTTTCGAACGGAAGCTTTGCCTTAAGAGAAGCAATCATGTTTACAACAAAAAAGACAACTGCTATATAGACACAAACATTTATAACGCCGCTCGGCGTAAAAACAGCCACGTTTTCCTGATAACCGAATGCACGCAGAATGGTCGTAAGGAGCTTTAAGAGACTCACATCGCCGAAGTGATTGAACGTTACATCATTCCACTGCGAGAAATTATACAGGCGCTGCAGGACAGCATTATTAAAGACATAGCCTGCCCCGCTCAAAAAAAGTGCGATTAGAGTCGTTCTGACGACTTTGTTTTCCCAGAAACACTGTTTGAGTTCTGACAGCGTAACAGGAACAAAACGCTCTTTTCTTCGGACAGAAAGAATTGCAACCGCCAGTGCAAGAGGAAACTGATAAATCAGTATATAGCGGATTGTCGAAAGTCCACTCACAAAAGCAAGCAGATAAAAAATGGCAATTGAACGCTTACGGTTTCCGGTTGTTCCATTCGCTATAGGAATAAAAATCGACAGCGTAAGGAACCCAAGTACGATGTGCGGAATATAATAATTCCCCCAGCCAATGACATAAAACTGTAGGGACGACCAAGGACATGAAACAAAAGCAGCACCGAGTAGCTTAAGCCATGTCTTTTTAACACCAGCCTTTGAAAGCAAAAACCAACAGGAAAGCGACAAAATCGCGCATGAAACAAGCGATGTAAGTGCACGGACTACATCCCAACTCTTTATAAAGACAAACAAAGGAGCTGAAATCAGCTGCGTATTCAAAAGACGGATTTCTGTGGAATATCCCCAGCCGAGCGGAACCAGTGATTTTTCCCGCACACATTCCAGGGCAAGCAGCGTTTCAGAAGAAAGGTCTGCGTCAATAAACTTGTGCATAGATACAAGAACAGTATATGTAACAAGAAATGCAATGCACAAAAGAAGCGCAGCAATATAAAATATCTTTACACGGTCGGTATGCTTATGAAAAACAATAGCATTGACAAAAAGCACAAGAAAAATCGGAATCAGGACAAAAGACTGTAAGGTCGGAAGCCACTTATCGATTGAAAACTCACGATGAAATACAGTTTTGGAAAAGAATTCGTACAAATACGGAATGAAAGCATTTGAGAAGGCAATTAAAACTGTACCTGCTAAAAGGAAAAATGCTGTCAATGTAAAAAATATCACTTCAGTTCTATTCGATAAATAAGACTTATCTAGTTTTGATTCCTTGAAATCCATATTTTATCTCTCTCCAGTGTTATTCGTTGTCGTTTCTTTCACAATAAACTTGGGCTGCTTGTTTACCGTAAGGTATACCTGCCCGAGGTACTTTCCGATGATTCCAAGAGATACAAGAATGAGTCCGCCCAGAATCAGAAGAAGGATTACGAGCGTAGTCCAGCCGGTGACGTCCGTCTTGCCGGTAAAATACTGCACCGCATAGACAATGGCAAGCACAAGTCCCACCGCCGCACTAAAAAATCCTGTAAAGGACGCAAGGTTCAATGGCATGGTGGAGAAGCCGAAAAGCATGCGCAAAAAGACTTTTATCGATTTAACCAGGTTGTAGTTGGACTTTCCCAGTTCCCGCTTGTGGTGCTCAATGTCAATCTGTGTGATATTTCTTGTTACCTGAAAAATCAGACCGTCAATATAAGGAAACAAATTATTGAATTTGCACATTTCCTTAACGACTTCGCCATTCAGGATTTTAAAAGGGGAAAGATAAATTCCCTTTGGCTTGTCCAGGGCAATCTCGCTAATTTTTCCGTTGAACCAGCTTCCGAGATTTTTCCAGAGTTTCTGTTTTTTTGCCTCAAAATTGGCGTAGACCACATCAAAGCCTTTTTTTGCTTCCTCGTAAAGTTTAGGAATGTCGTAGGGCGAATGCTGCAAATCATCGTCCATAATGACAATCCACTTTCCGCTGGTGTAGTTCAAGCCAGTGAGGATGGCAGAGTCCTGTCCGCCGTTTTTCCGCAGGTTGATTCCTAGAAGATTGGGATTTTTCTCCGACTCTTTTTTGATTTCCTCCCAGCTGGAGTCTCTCGAACAGTCGTTTACCATAATCTGCTCATAGCTGATTCCTGCCGAGCCGAGAGAGTCCGCAATCTGACGGCTGAGTTCTGCGACGCACTCGTGGCTGTTGTAGACTGGAATTACGATGCTGATTTCTTTCTGTTTTTCTTGATTCACGCTCATTTGTAGAACTCCAGGACCGCGTCAATGACCTTGTTTTGGTCTTCATCTGTAAGCCCGTAATAAAGGGGAAGACGGACAAGACGCTTTGAATAGGCTGTGGTGATTTCATCTTCGCCATCAAAACGACCGAATTTCAGTCCGGCAGGAGCCGAATGCAACGGAATGTAATGGAAAACTGCGAGAATGTCTTTTTCTTTCATGAATGAAATGAATTTTGTCCGCTCTTCAAGATTTTTTGTAATGAGATAGAACATGTGGGCGTTGTGAGTGCAGTCTTCTGGAATTGCAGGAAGACGGATTTTTCCGTCTTTTTCCAAAGCTGCAAAGGCTTCCTTATATTTGTTCCAAACATTCATTCGGGAATTCTGAATGTCATCGGCTTTTTCAAGCTGTGCCCAGAGATAGGCCGCATTCATGTCGCTTGGAAGGTAAGATGAGCCGTAATCCCGCCAGGTATATTTGTCCACCTGTCCGCGAAGGAAGCGGCTTCTGTCAGTGCCTTTTTCACGGATAATCTCAGCCTTTTCAAAATCAGCATTTCCTGTATTGATGATGACCGCACCGCCTTCGCCCATGGAAAAATTCTTTGTCTCATGGAAAGAAAAACAGCCGAAGTCTCCGATTGTTCCCAAAGGCTTTCCCTTGTAAAAAGAGCAGACAGCCTGAGCGGCATCCTCAACGACTTTAAGGCTGTGGCGGCGGGCAATATCCATAATCGCGTCCATTTCACAGGCAACTCCTGCATAATGAACCACGCAGATTGCCTTTGTCTTTTCTGTAATTGCCCGTTCGATTTTATTTTCGTCAATGTTCATAGTGTCGGAACGGACATCAACAAAAACGATTGTAGCTCCCCGCTGAACAAAGGCATCTGCTGTGGAACAGAAAGTAAAGGACGGCATTATTACCTCGTCCCCAGGCTTTATATCGCAGAGAAGTGCCGCCATTTCAAGGGCTGTCGTTCCGCTTGTGGTAAGAAGGACTTTTGAGGGTGTTAGCCCCCCCCTAACAGAATTTAGCTTATGCTCAAACCACTCGTGACATTTTTTTGTAAATTCACCGTCACCGCAGATTTTGTGATTTTCGATTGCTTTCTGAATATATTTTGTTTCATTGCCAGTTACTGGAGGAACATTGAAAGGAATCATAAAATAAACATCTCCATTTTTCAGAATTGTTTAATTACAATTTAATATAATTTTTATATTTAGTCATCCCCATTGTTTTCCTGCTTAACAGATTCATCAAATACTCAATAATTGACTTGGACTATCATTTTAAAGATAATCTATCTTACAAATGAGTTCAGTACAGAGCCACAATCACAACTTCTTTTCTTTCCTCTTCATGCATCTTGCCTTTTTGGTTTATACAATCTATCCACTCATCGGTAAATTTGCTAGCCGCTATGAAGTACTTTCCCTTCCCTTTATTGCCCTCTACTGTCTGGTTTTTGCCGTGCTTGCGGTCTATGCCTTGTTGTGGCAGCAGGTTTTAAAGCGTTATTCTCTCTCAACTGCCATAGCGAACAAGTCTATAACCATTGTTTGGGGAATGATTTTTGGCTTTTTATTTTTTAAAGAAAAAGTATCCTTAAAAATGCTTCTTGGCACCATCCTGATTCTTTCGGGTATTTTTCTTTTGAGTACAGAAAAAGAGGAGAACTCACAATGAAGTTCTCTATTTTTATTCTGCTATTTTCTGTTTTTATCTCCGCCTTTTCTCAGGTCCTGCTCAAAAAATCAGCCCTTAGGAGCTACGGTTCATTTTGGCAGGAATATCTAAACGTCTATGTTCTTTCGGCATATGCAATTTATTTTCTAGCAGTTTTTCTTGATTTACTTGCCCTAAAAAAAGTTCCAGTCTCCTTTGTACCAGTAGCGGAGGCGTCAAGTTATATTTTCGTACTCATTTTTGGAAAAATCTTCTTCAAGGAACAGTTTTCAAAACGGAAAATCATCGCAATGATCATGATTCTTTCAGGCATTCTCATCTTCGTAATTTAGTTCTCTTTAGTTGTAACTTCCTCTGTTTTGCACTATTATAAAAATATGGATAGTGCATTTTTCAGTCTGGTGATTTATCCCCTCACACAGATTATTGAGCTTGTTTTTACTTTTTGCAAAAAACTGTTTGACAACACGGGTATCGCCATTTTAGGCGTTAGTGCCGCTGTTTCTCTTTTAACCCTTCCCCTCTACATCGTAGCCGAGCACTGGCAACAGGTTGAACGCGACATTCAGAAAAAAATGAAGGGCGAAGTTGATAAAATCAAGGCTGTATTCAAAGGAAACGAACAGTACATGATTCTTTCCACATATTACCGCCAGAATCACTATCACCCGATTATGTCACTGCGTTCCGCATTCGGACTTTTGATTCAGATTCCTTTCTTTACAGCCGCATATACATGTCTTTCTAACATGAGTGCCTTGCAGGGAAAACAATTCCTTTTTATCCGGGATATGGGCGCTCCGGACGCTCTTTTTACAATCGGAGCATTTACTGTAAATGTTCTTCCAATTGCAATGACCTTAATCAACATGATTTCGGGCACCATTTACACCAGAGGACTTCCACTTCGTGACAAAATCCAGACCTATGGACTGGCTCTGCTCTTTGTTGTAATTCTGTACGACAGCCCTGCAGGACTTGTAATGTATTGGACCATGAACAACCTCTTCTCTCTTGTAAAAAATGTTTTTTACAAGATGAAGCATCCTGTAAAAGTTCTTTATTACATTGCCTGTACACTTGTTACCGTATTCATAATCTGGATTTTCGCTTCACACACCCTGGCATTCAAAAGAGCGTTACTCGTATCTTTTTGCTTTGCTCTCATTTATCCGGCTCCACTTTATGTTAAAGCCGCAAACCATCTTATCGACAAAACACTTGCAGTCTTAAGGGATTCCCGAAAAATCCGAACTTCCCTTTTTACCGTAAGCGCAATCGGTCTTACACTTCTGGTGGGTCTTTTGATTCCAACCCTTCTTGTTTCTTCTTCTCCTGAGGAATTTTCAGGAATTGACGGATTCGGAAGCCCCCTTGTCTTTATCAAAAACACCTTTGTTCAGGCAGCTGGATTCTTTATTATCTGGTGTTCTCTGATATTCTTCCTCTACAAAGAACGCATGCAGACTCTGATTGCAGCTTTCCTTGCATTTATTTTTGGCTCAGCCCTGCTGAACGCTTTTATTTTTCCGGGAGACTACGGAACACTCAGCAAACTTTTAAAATTTACCGACGTTACCAGTGTAGATTCAAGTTTATCTTCTATTCTGTTAAACCTTCTTTCTATTACTGCACTTATATTTGCTTTTCTACTCATTCTCAGGTCAAAATTCTCAAAACATCTTACCTCCGTAATGGCAATTTTCTGCGTCGGGATTTTAGTTTTGTCATTCACAAACATAAGTACTATCAATAATGGGTACAAGTCTTACCAGGAGAAAAAACTTATCTCCGATAAAAGTTGTAGCAATCTTAAAAAGATATTCCATTTTTCAAAAACCGGTCAGAATGTACTTTACATTTATCTTGACAGGGCTCAGGCTCAGTATGTTGAACCGCTATTTAAAGAATGCCCTCAACTGAACTCTCAGTTCTCGGGATTTACTTTCTACCGTAACACTCTCTCATTCAACTCACATACACTTATTGGTTCTCCTCCATGTTTTGGTGGCTACGAATACACCCCAGAGGCCATGAACAGCCGGTCTAAAGAAAAACTGGTAGATAAGACAAACGAAGCTTTACGTACTCTTCCAAGATTTTTTACTGAGCAGGCAAAAGACTATTCTGCTGTAATTACAGACCCTTCATGGGCAAACTACAGCTGGATTCCGGATATCTCGATTTTTGATGAATACAAAGACAAGAATATCTCTGCATATCTTACAGACGGTGTTTATACTGACCGCTGGTACAAAGATCATCAGGATACAGCAAAGATTGATGTTGTAAGTTCTTCCCTCAAAAGAAATATTCTCTGGTACTCATTCTTTAAAGTTGCTCCACTTGTACTTCGTCCTGCCTTTTACAACGACGGCAATTACTGGTCGACCAATACAGCCACAGACGACTACAATGACTATCTGGACGGATATTCAGTTCTCGACTATGCGATTGAATTCTCTGACTTTGAAAGCAAGACAAAAAACACTTACATCAACCTGATAAACAATACCACACACGACAATCTGTTTTTGCAGGCACCTGAGTATCGCCCGGTATCGAAGGTAACTGATTTTGGTACCAGCGAATACAAAAACAAAAAAGACTACCATTCATTTGCAGGAGCTATGCTCCGTGTCGGTGAATGGCTTGATTTCTTAAAGGAAAACGGTTGCTATGACAACACAAGGATTGTACTTGCAGCAGACCATGGAGCCAACGGCAAAGAAGACGGCTATGAATGGGACGAAAAGTTTGAAATAATCCGTCCTGGCCGTTATCATCCTCTGCTCATGTTCAAAGATTTTGATTCCAGTGGAAATCTTGTCATAAACGATGATTTTATGACAAATGCCGACGCACCAGCTCTACTTACAAGGGGAATCGTTGAGAAACCGGTCAATCCGGCAACAGGTAACCCTTTGGACTCAAGCAAAAAGGCTGATGGAGCACTTGTTTGTATAGATGACATTTTTATGCCTTACCATAACAAAAGTGAATATTACTTTACAGCCGAAAAAGATCACTGGTACCGTGTAAAAGGCAATATCTTTAAAAGCGAAAACTGGCAGCAGGAGATTCAAAAATGATGATTTTACCACTTTACATAGATCCCGGTACGGGAAGCATGCTGTTCTCCGTTTTTATCGGAGCTGCCGCAACACTGTTCTTTCTTGCAAAAGCTGCGTGGCTTAAACTTCAGGTTTTGTTCAGCGGAAGAAAGGCTCGCGAAGCGTTAAAAGCAGGCCGAAAGCATTATGTAATCTACAACGAAGGAAAACAGTACTGTAACGTATTTAAGCCTGTTCTGGACGCTTTTGAAGGCCGCCAGACTGAAATTACCTACTTTACTTCATACAAAGAAGACCCGATTTTTGAAGCCGAATACAAATATGTAAAGGCCGAATACATTGGAGAAGGAAACCCGGCATTTGCCCGCCTGAATATGCTTGATGCAGACATCGTACTCATGACAACTCCTGGTCTTGATGTATACCAGATGAAGCGGTCAAAAACCGTTAAGCACTATGCACATGTTCGACACGGTTCAGGAGATGCAACCATGTACCGTCTTTTTGGTCTTGATTACTGGGATTCAGTTCTGCTTACCGGAGATTACCAGAAAGATGACATACGCTATCTTGAAAAAGCACGAGGTGTAAAAGAAAAGGAACTTGTTACCGTAGGCTGCACTTATCTTGATGAACTTAAAAAGAAGATGGAAGCAATTCCTGCTGAAGAAAATCATCAGTTTACGGTTTTGCTTTCTCCATCCTGGGGACCGAGTGCAATCCTTTCAAAATATGGCGAAAAACTCATTGACCCGCTTCTTGCTACAGGCTGGCATATTATTATCCGCCCTCACCCGCAGTCAAAAAAATCTGAAGCTGAACTTTTGAACAGACTCACGGAAAAATATAAAGATGCAAAAAATCTTGAATGGAACTACGACCGCGACAATATTTACGCCCTTAAACGGGCAGATATCATGATTAGTGACTTTAGTTCCGTAATTTATGACTACACATTCCTCTGTGACAAACCGGTCATGTATGTAAACGCCCAACTTGACCTGAGAATGTATGATGCAAGCGAAGTTTATAATCCGGACGGCTCTCCAAAACGAATCTGGCAGTTCACTACCCTGGAAAAAATCGGTATTGAACTTAAAGAAAAACAGTTTGCCAATATCCGGGAAGTAATTCAAAATGCCTCTGACTCAGAACCCCTGTCTAAAGCGCGCGCACAGGCTAAGGCTGAAGCATGGATGTACATTGGACAAGCCGGTGAAAAGATTGCAGACTTTATGATTGCCAAAGAAAAAGAATTAACGGATGGAGGCAACTAATGCAGGCTCTTATTCTTGCTGCGGGAACAGGTTCCAGACTTGCTCCGATTACAGACAGTGTTCCTAAATGTATGGTTCCGGTTAACGGAATTACCATGATAGAAAATGCCATCGATGCTCTTGTTGCTGCCGGTATCAGAAAACTTGTTATCGGGCTGGGCTACAAGGCTGATGTTTTAAGAAATTATATTGCTACAAACTTTGACGACAAACGCCTTAAGGGAATGGCTATTGAATTTGCCGAAAACCCTGTTTACGACAAGACAAACAATATTTATTCACTTTATCTTGCCCGTGAGTTTTTTGAACGGGACGACACCATTCTTCTCGAAAGTGATCTTTTCTTTGACAAAAGAATCATTAAACAGCTCGTTGCAACAGAAGACCCGAACGTTGCTGTTGTAAGCCATTTTGAACCGTGGATGGACGGAACCTGTACTACAATCGACGAAGAAAACAATGTTACTGCCCTTATCGACAAAAACCACTTTAAATTCTCCGAGGTTGATTCATATTACAAAACCGTAAACATCTACAAGTTCAGTAAGGACTTTATCAATGACGTTTATATGCCTCTCCTGGAAGCTTATCAGAGCGTATTCGGCAAAAATGAATACTACGAAACTACGCTCAAAATGCTGATTATGCTTAAGCCAAAACTTTTGAAGGCACTTCCTGTTTCCGGAGACCTGTGGTATGAAAGCGATGACTTTGCCGACCTCAACATTTCAGAAAGCCGTTTCGCAAAACCTTCCCGAAAGCTCAAGCTCATGGAACAGCGTGACGGCGGAACCTGGAGGTTTCCGAGCCTTACGGATTTTACAAACAGCGCAAACGCATTCTTCCCGCCAAAAAAGTTTCTGGAAGAATTGAATATATCAGTTTCTGACCTTGTAACGCGTCAGCCGTCAAGCCACTTCCAGCAGAATCTTCTTGCTTCAAAGCTCTACAAACTTCTTCCGGAAAACGTTGCCGTTTCAGATTCAATTGAAAACCTTATGGATTCCATTGAATGTATGTTTGACGACACTGAAGAACTTTCATACGCTGACATTACATATTCTGACTGGACAGACTCTCCTGTAGAAATTACGCAGAAACTTCTGGACGACAATCCTGACACAATTTTCTTTAAGGATTTGGGCCAGGCATATGGAATTCCGGGTGTTAAACTTGCAGTCCTGTTCTGCGGCAACAAGGAACTGGTTCAGACAATCAACGCATTTCTACCAGAAAACAATGTTAATTCAATTGCCGAATACTGCATGCAGATTCTTGAAAAATACAAAAAAGACTACAATCAGTCCTTTAAAAGCATGAACGAAGAATACAAACGCCTTTCCGAAGCCCTATCAAAAATCAAGGGAGTAAAAATTCAAACCGGCGGAATGAGTTTTATCGCAGTTCAGACAAAGATTGACGCTAAAAAAGTTGCAGAAAAACTTCTGGACACCTACAACATGCTCGTTCGCGTTAACGAAGACAAATTGAATATCTGCGTCCGCTTGCCAAAAGAAAACGACGCACTGATTAAAGCAATAAAGGAAATTCTTGCATGAAAGTTGCAATTGTACACGACTGGCTCGTAAATTACGGTGGCGCAGAACGGGTTGTAGAAGAAATGCTCAAACTCTACCCGGACGCTGATATTTATACTCTCGTTTATGATGAAAAAAAGATAGGAAAAATTTTTCCAAAAGAAAAAGTTCACACATCTTTTGTTCAAAAACTTCCAATGAGTACCAGGTTGTATACAAAACTGCTCACTTTGATGCCAAAAGCCTTCGAATCCTTTGATTTTTCAGGCTATGATTTAGTTTTGTGCTCGTCTTCTTCATGTGCAAAGGGTGTTATTACCCCGCCGGACGTTCCCCACATCTGCTATATTCACTCACCCATGCGTTATGCCTGGGACCAGTTTTTTGAATACCGGAAACGAAGCGGCAGACTGACCAGATTTTTTATGAACCGCTGGATGCCTTCAATCCGACTCTGGGACTTTATTTCTTCCCAACGCATTGACAGCCTCATCGCAAATTCAAAATACATCGCACGACGCATTCAAAAATACTGGAATCTTTCTTCAACTGTAATCTACCCTCCTGTAGATACCGGACGCCTTTCTCCAAATAATAAGGAAAGCGAAGATTTTTATGTAGTTTTCAGCCGCTTTGTTCCATACAAGAGAATCGATCTTGCTATTTCTGCCTGCGGTAAACTTGGAAAAAAACTGGTGGTAATCGGCGCAGGTTCCCAGGAAGCAGAACTCAAAGCACTTGCAAAAGAAGCATTTGGTTCTCACCCGGACGATGTAAAATTCACCGGCCGTATCAGCGACGCTGAAGTTCAGGATTATCTGCAGCGCTGCAAGGCTATGATTTTCAGCGCAGAAGAAGATTTTGGAATCATCCCTGTTGAAGTTCAGGCGTGCGGAAGGCCCGTAATTGCTTTTGGCAAGGGCGGCGCACTGGAAACCGTAAAAGACGGTGTAACCGGAGTTTTCTTTGATAAACAGGAAACTGAAAGTGTCTGCGCTGCCATCAAAAACTTTGAAGAACTTTCTGACAGAGGCACTTTTGTTTCTGAGAAAATAGTTGAACACGCAAAATTCTTTTCTGCAGAACGTTTCAGAAAAGAGCTCCTTGAACACATCAATAAAGTTACCGCCGATTTTGGAAGCAGGATAAAATAATGAACAGACTTGCCATCGATATCAGAATGATTGGCTCAGGCGGAATCGGTTCATTCATCAGCGAACTTTTGCCCCACTTTATCGCACATTACGAAAAATGTCTTTTAATCGGTTCAAAAAATCAGGCTCAGGTCTTTCTTTCAAATCCAAAGGTTGAATTTTTGGAGTGCGAGATTAAAACATTTTCCTTAAAGGAAATGCTTTTCTTTCCAAAAGACATGCTCAAAAAAATCAATTCCTGCGACGCATATTTTACGCCCTACTGCAACATCCCCAACGGAATTAAAATTCCGGTTTACTGTACGATTCACGACATTGTTTTTCTGGATGTTGACGTCCTTACAGGAACCTTGGGCCGGCTTGCAAGAAAAATCATTTACCAGAGGGCAATCAATAAATCAAAAGAGATTTTTACGGTTTCAAACTTTTCAAAAGAGAGAATTCAAAAACAACTGCACTGTAAAAAGCCTTTGACAGTCATTTACAATTCTGCCCCGTCATATCTGCTGGATTCACTGGATTCAACCGGAGAAAAACCGCAAAAAGAGGACATAATTTTATTTGTGGGAAACATAAAAAAACACAAGGGACTTCCCACACTGCTCAAGGCATTTTCTCTTGCCAGGGAAAAAGGCTTAAAATCAAAGCTGGTAATCGTGGGAAACAAGGACAATTTCAGGACCGGAGATCAGGAAGTTACTGAATATTTTGATAAAAACAATGATGATTCAATTGAATTTACGGGTAAAATCTCAAATGCCGAATTAAAAAAACTGTATCAGAAGAGCCGTGTTCTTGTACAGCCGTCATTGTACGAAGGTTTTGGCATGCCGCCGCTGGAAGCAATGATGTGCGGAACTCCTGCAATCATTTCTGACATTCCCGTTTTTAAAGAAATTTACGGAGATTTTCCGGTAACCTTTTTCCATGTTCAGGATTTTAATGATTTGGCAGACAAACTGGTTCAGGATGTTGAATTAGACAGTAAAACTCGCGTAAGACTTTCTGAGCGTTATTCATATAAAAACTCAGCACAGACAATAATGGACGCAATCAGTAAAGTATAGTATAATTCTGTAGATTATGAGCGAGCAGGACTATCTTAATTATTTTAATTTAAAATTCTGGAAAACGTCTTCATTTTTCTCAGGACTTATTCTTGCAATAAGCGATTGTCTTATGATAATGCTTTCAATCGGAATAAGCTTCTTTATAATCAACTTTTTAAATCACTCATGGATTAACTTCCGCTCATTCGTAACTTACTGGACATATCTTGGTCCTGCCATCGCAGTTTTTTATGCTGCAGGCCTTTATCCCGGAATTTCACTTCCACCTGCTGACGAAGTAAAAAAAGCCGGAATCTGCTGTTTCTTTATTTTTGCGGGAATTGCACTATCCATCGCAATAGAAACTGCCGGCGAAAAAAAGCCCCTTGTAATCGCATTTATTCTTGCAGTTCCTTTCGCACTGGTTTTACTGCCATCCGGCCGTGAACTTGCCCGTCATATTTTTGCAGGCTCCAAATGGTTTGGCGTTCCTGCAGTTTTCTTCGTAAAAGGCAGCAACGGAAACTTTATTATTGAACGCTTTTTAAAGCGCCCTGACCTGGGTTACAAGCCTGCACTGATAATCGACCAGAAAGCAGCCGAATACCGCACATTCAACGATATTCCGGTCTATGCTCCCACAGAAGAAATATTCAAAGTCATTAAAAATACCGGAATCAAGGTTGCAATCATCATCGATTACAATCAGGATCTGTATCTTTTCAATGAATACTTCAGATACACAATTACAATTCCTAAGGGACAGGATGTAAACACAATCAGTTCAAGCGTACGTGACTTTGGCGGTGTTCTCGGTTTCAGTTCAACCCACAACCTTACAAAGAACCTGAGTCTGATTGCAAAACGCTGTGTAGACATATTCCTGCTTTTAATTTCAAGCCCGATCACAATTCCAGTGGTTGCAGTGGTTGCGCTTATTGTAAAACTTACAAGCCCGGGACCTGTTTTTTACGGTCACACCCGTATCGGCAAAAACGGTAAAGAATTCAAATGCTGGAAATTCCGTTCAATGGTTGTTGACGCAGACAAACAGCTTGAAAAAATTCTCGCAGAAAATCCCGAAATGCGCGCAGAATGGGAAAAAGACCGCAAGTTTACAAACGACCCCCGGGTAACAAAAATCGGTAAAATCTTAAGAAAGACAAGTATTGATGAAATACCGCAGTTCTTTAACATACTCGTCGGAGAAATGAGTTTTGTCGGTCCAAGACCGGTTACAAAGCC
>DLYJ01000266.1:14627-14793 GCA_003447785.1 Treponema sp. | reverse complement strand
TCCAGCCGTAGCAGTTGTCGCCTGCGCGTACAAAAAGTTTTACGTCAGTCTGCCCCGGAACATTCATCAGGGCGTCGATGCTGTCCAGTGTAGCGGCGCGGCTTACGAGAATCGGCCGGCTGATAAAGCGACCGCCTTCAACCCTGTAGGGTTCGTTTCCGGTGCT
>DLYJ01000266.1:0-14515 GCA_003447785.1 Treponema sp. | reverse complement strand
TTGTCGATTTTTCCGGTAAAGTTCGGGCAGAGTTCAATTTTTGCATGGCGTCCGATAACAGGAATACAGATTGTTCCGCCTTCGTGGTCTGTGGAAGTGATATATCTGATTGATTCAACATTTCCGTCTACGAGGTACTCAAGACAGCCTGTTTCTTCATCATAGGAAATCGTGTGCCGGCTCCATTCCCCCGGAACGATTGCACGGTAACCACGGAGAACAACTTCCCCTGATTTGTAAGTCGGGAAAATATTCTTGAATTTCCATTCCAGGCGGTTGTTTACAAAAACGGCATTTACAGTCTGGAAGTCGCTGTAATCTTCGTAGTTCATTGTTGTTGACCAGTTGTAAATTTTTTCGCCGTTTTCTGCCAGGGAAGGATTAATCCAGAATTCAATGCTAAATGAACCTGAAAGGCGTGTGCTCTCAAATTCACCATCGACCGCATTAAGCGTAATTCCGCGCTCAACACCGCGGCTCAGGGCTGCACCCTTGCCTTTAATTGACTCAGAAGAAGGAACCAGGTGGTTTTCTACAACAATGTATTTTCCGGCAAGGTCTTTTGCCTGACCGTTTTCAAAGGAAAGGAGAAGGTCAGTTTCGCCGTCCAGTGCCGGAGTCTGAGTTTCAAGTTCAATTGATTCAAAACCATAACGTCCTGAACCGGTTGTAACGCCGTCCATGGTTGCGATATTATTCCAGCCGTTCTCACCGCCGAGAACGATTGTTTTCTGGACTGCACAAAGGGGAAAACTTACTGCAAAAACCATTACGGCCGCTGCGGCCAGCCTGATACAAACTTTTGCCTTTTGTGCTAAAATAGCATAAATTGAATTAAGCGATTTTTTCATATGAATACACAAATTAATCCGGCTTATGAAAAACTTCACCAAACCGCACTAAAAGCGCCCTCCTCCAGCGGTGTTTATATGTGGCGGAACCATGAAGGAACCGTCATTTATGTCGGCAAAGCCAAGAACTTAAAGAACAGGCTTTCCTCTTACTTTTCTGCGGGGCAGCACATTAAAACGCGGCTGCTTGTTTCCAATGCAGAAAATATTGAATACATCACTACGTCCAACGAGTACGAGGCCTTCCTCCTGGAAAACAACCTCATTAAAAAGTACAATCCCCATTACAACATCCAGCTCAAGGACGGAAAATCCTATCCTTCGCTCAAAATCACGAACGAAGACTTTCCGCGCTTTTATAAAACAAGGCTCATCAAAAAAGACGGCTCGCTTTATTTTGGACCATATCCTGATGCGGGCGCGCTGGATACCTTTATAGATTCACTTTATAAACTGTATCCGGTACGACACTGCAGAACCTTCAAAAAGAAGACTGCACCGTGCATGTACTACCACATTGGCCGCTGTAAGGCTCCATGCTGTAACAAAATAAGCAGAGAGGCCTACAATGAATTTATCGAAGAAATTAAGGCTCTACTTGAGGGAAAAGGTGACGAAACAGTCAATAAATTACAGACAAAAATGAAGGAAGCGGCGGCAGAGCTGAACTTTGAAAAAGCGGCCCGAATTCGTGATTCCCTCAAGGCCCTCGCAATTTTGCAGAACCAGAACATCGTGGAAGATTTTGAAAGCGGAGATCGGGATTATATTGCCCACTGGCGCGAAGGTGAACTTGTAAGTTTTACGGTTCTGAAAATCCGCGGCGGAAAGCTTTTAGGCCGAGACAACTTTCAGGCAGAGAGTCTGGATGAAGATGACGAACTTGTGGAAGAATTTGCCCGGGAATATTACACGGACAACACGAATCTTCCGCCGGAGATTTACATCAGCGGACGCCATGAAACGAGTTTCCTGAAATTCTGGATCAATAAAAACTTGAATTCAAAAAGCCGGATAATTCAAATCGGCCAGAACGTTCAGGAGGCTAACAGGAAGCACCGCGCCGCCCTGGACATGGCTCAGGAAAACGCAAAAGAAGATATCATCAGGCGTCTCCGTGAACGCGGCGACATTCCCGCAATGGAAGAACTCAGGGAATTGCTGGATCTTCCGCGTCTGCCGGTTAGAATCGAAGGCTTTGATATTGCGCATATTGGAGGAAAGTTTCCGGTTGCTTCCCTTATCAGTTTTTACAACGGAAACCCGGACAAAAAGAATTACCGCTACTTCCGCCTGCGCACAACGAACGGCGTAATCGATGACTTTGCTTCCATGCGTGAAGCAACCAGCCGCCGTTACAGCCGGCTGATAAACGAAGGAAAACCTCTTCCGGACCTGCTTTTAATCGACGGCGGTATCGGTCAGGTAAATGCGGTAGACGGAATTTTAAAGGCCCTGGGAGCCGACATTCCCATTGCCGGACTTGCAAAACGGGATGAAGAAATCTGGCGGCCTCACACAAGCAGACCGATATGCCTTCCAAAACGCTCTGATGGACTTCGCCTCCTGCAGCGCGTCCGCGACGAAACCCACCGTTTTGCCACAAGCCGAAACCAGAATTTACGCACAAAGGAAAATGTGGTAAGTATTTTTGCTCAGTTACCCCATGTGGGACCAAAACGCGAAATCCTTCTGATAAAAGAATTTACAACCCTGGAAAACCTTGCAGCGGCCGATGCAGACACGGTTGCAGCCCTTCTGCGCATTAAAACACCGGAAGCAGAAGAAATTCTTAAAAAGGCAGGGGAGCTGGCCGCCGAACGCAAAAAATCAAAGGAAACAAAGCAGCTCATTCTCAACAGCCGCCTCAAAAAAGGTAGGTTGGACCAGGACAGCGGAAGTGCAGCAAGTACAGAAAATACAGAAAGCGCCTCCTACGCAAAGCGTCTCGCCCTGGAAGCACTGGATTTGCCGGCAGTTGCCGAGGAGTAAACCACTTTCAGTTTACATCTTTCAATTTCCTCATTTCGTGTTACAATCTAAGTGAAGACAAAAAGTAAACAGGGGAGGCTTTCATGGCAAAAAAATCCACAAAGCAATGGTTTGAACGGGAGGAATTCTGGAATAACTTTGGTCCGATAATGTTTGATGCACAAAGATGGGCCGAAGCTCCTGACGTTGCAGAAGCAGTCAAAAAAATCTGCGGACTCAAAAAGGGAAGTTCAATTCTTGACGCCGGATGCGGCCCGGGACGAATCAGCCTCGAGCTTGCAAAACTCGACCTCAAGGTTACGGGTGTCGACCTCATTCAGAGCGAACTGGATGCCGCAGAAGAAAGTGCCCGTGCCGATGGCGTAAAAATCGACTTTGTAAAGGCAGACCTCCGCAATTATTCAACCAAAAAAAAATTTGACGCAGCAATAAACCTCTTCAATTCCTTCGGTTACTGTGACAAAATTGAAGAAGATGCGATGATTCTCAAAAGCATTTACGACAGTCTCAAGGATGACGGCTTTTTTGTAATGGAACTTAACTCCCGGGAAATCGCAATCCTTTACTTTACCGAAGGAGAATGGTTTGAGCGCGCCGGAAAAACGGTTTTAACGGAATTTTCTGTTGTGGGCGCCTGGGAAGGACTCCGCTCAAAGTGGATTTTAATCGATAATAAGACCGGGGAACGCCTTGAACACGAATATGTTCAGCGCCTGTACTCGGGAGTTGAATTAAAACGCCTGCTCATGGGTGTTGGATTTAAATCCGTTGAAGTATACGGAGATTTTGATTTTTCTCCATTCAATGAAAAGGCCCGGACCGCTGTCATTGTTGCCCGAAAATAATCTTCCCACCGTGTAACTGACAGCCTGAACGGAGGTTTTGAATTTTATGAACTCAAGAAAACTGATTGCTCTTGCATTTCTTTCTCTTTTTACCGCAGGTCTTTTTGCCGGAGGTTTTAATGATGCCGTTGACGAGGCAAAGCCGCGCAAAAAGCAGAAGACTACATCATCTTCCAGCGGCTCAAA
Source organism: Treponema sp. (assembly GCA_003447785.1). Classification (GTDB taxonomy): domain Bacteria; phylum Spirochaetota; class Spirochaetia; order Treponematales; family Treponemataceae; genus Treponema_D. The sequence continues at coordinate 10,641 of DLYJ01000266.1, read as the reverse complement.
CGATCCGTGCGTAGATGCCTGCGCCGAGGTTTGCGTCAGGACCGCCGCAGAAATTCTTGCGGCAGGCTGGCTTCTCAACAACCTGACCTGTTCCTACACAAACTTCCCCTACGAACAGCTGCGCCCAAACTATGTTTATAATGTCCAGAACGGAAGTCTCAAAAAGGCACGCTTTTCAGCTTCAACAGCCTTCGTTTACCTCAAGGGCCTGGGAATTGGAAACGAAACGATTTTTGAAGGTCTTTTATTCCCGGTGGTCGGTCCTTATGTTGAAAACATCATTTTTTCAGACAAAAATGAAAAGGAAGACGGCCAGGATTCCACGGAACTGGGCAACATCAGAATCGGCGGCCAGCTGAGCCTTCTGCAGAACGACTATTTGAGCTGTACCGCAATTTTGCAGTGGAGCCACTGGTATCTTGATTCAACAATCGACACAAACGGAATTACAATCGGCCTCGACCTGCGTTCCTACCCAGTTTACCCTATTGCTGTAATGTGGCGAATTAACATGACAACGTTCAACAACGACCTTTATGTCGTAGACTCTAACCTTGAAGGTGGAATTTTCTCACGCCGCTACGAAGTATTTGCCGGCTGGAAGTACATGAGTGTGGGCAACGAATCAACAAACTACCGCTCGGACTACTGGAACGGCCTGTACTCAGGAATCCGCATTCATTTCTAGGGCTCGTGATTGCGCGCCGGAGGCGTTTTCGATATTATCTAACCTATGAACGCAATTATCACTGTAGTTGGAAGCGACAAGGTCGGTATTATCGCTCAGGTTAGTACCCTGCTTTCAGAACATAAAATTAACATCGCCGATATTACCCAGACAATTCTTTCGGGCAATTTTGTCATGATGATGATGGTTAGTCTCGACGGCGCTGACATTTCGGTTGATGAACTCCGCCATATTTTGAACGAAACAAGCGCAAAACTTCACGTTGAAATCAATGTAATGGCAGAAAAAGTATTTTCTTCCATGAACCGAATTTAATTTAACAATTCAATTCGAATCAGATTCCATCCGATAATCAAGGTATGAAAAAACGATTTAGAGTAACTTACAACGCACCCGTAACTCTCAGTTTTGCAATTATCTGTACCCTGATTCTCCTGCTCGACCAGCTTGTGCTCAACAGCAAACTTATTCCCGCGCTGTTTATCGTGCCGGGAAATGCAAAAGCGGCCGTAAGTTTTAACTGGGCAGTCCCGCTGGACTACATCCGCCTTTTTACCCACGTTTTCGGCCACGACGGATGGATTCACCTGCTGAATAATCTTGCATTCATTTTACTGCTGGGGCCCCTGATGGAAGAGCGCTACGGCTCGCCGATGGTCTGCCTGATGATGGCAGTGACCGCCTTTGTTACAGGCGTAATCAACGTATGCTTTATTCCATCCTCCCTGATGGGAGCGAGCGGAATCGCCTTTATGCTGATTCTCCTGGCCGCCGTAAGCACACTCAATAAAAATCAGATTCCCCTTTCATTCGTTTTTGTAATTTCGGTTTATGTTGCAAAAGAAATTTTAAGTCCGTCACTTTCAAATATTTCAACAATCGCTCATATCGCGGGCGGCCTGTGCGGTTCACTTTTTGGATTCCTCGTTTCTCCAAAGGGAAAAACATCTGCAAATTCAACAAAATCAAAGTCAGATTCTTCTGACCGCACTTTAACCGTAAAAGAACGCCTTGCCCAGATTGACCGCGAAAGTCCGCGCTACAGTTCCGGCAGAAGTTCTTCCCGGGAAGACGATGCAACCGTAATAGGAACAATTAAATTATGATAAATCTTCCGCAGCGCACAAAAGAAAGGCTTATCATTCTTGAGCGGCTGATAATTCAGCAGGAAGAAAAAAACATCACGTCCAAAAAACTTTCGGCCCTGACCGGCTGGAGCGAAGACACAATCCGGCGCGACATCCTGCACCTTCACATGAAGGCCGGCAGCAAAAGCGGTTATTCAACTGCTGATTTAAAATCGGCAATCGACAGCGCCCTTGGAATCGACAGTTCAAGGCAGAAACACAACTGCTGCATAGTCGGGCTAGATAAACTCGGTTCGGCCCTGCTGGATGATTCTTTTTTTGAAGATTCTCCCTTTTCTCTGGTGGCAGGTTTTGACACCAACGTCAACCGCATCGAAATGATGAAAAGTTCATTTCCGCTTTTTGCAACCCTGGACCTGGAAATTAAAGTTCCCTCGATGAAAATTGAATATGCCCTTCTGACCGTCAGCGATGACCGGGCCCAGCAGATTGCAGACCGCCTTGTCAGCGCCGGAATAAAAGGAATCGTGAATTATACCAACGTGATTTTGCACCTGCCCAAAAATATCCTTGTCAGAAATGTAAACCCGGTGCTAATATTAAAAGAAATGCATGCTGAATAGGGCGCCTCCTTCGGGCCGGGCTTTGCTCAGAATAAAACGGATGAGGATATTTGCATCAGCGTACACCATATTTTTCCCTCATTGCCATTGTCCATGCGTCCTTTTCCTTCTCCTGAAGTTTTGGGTTTGCGTATTGAGAAAGACCGCCGCACAGTGCTTCGATTTTCGACCTGCGTTCTTCAAGAGCAGCCTTCTCTGGCGATTCCTGCACTGCTTCCACAGGTGACAGTTGATTGACAGATACTGACACTTTAGGCGGGAGCGTTCGAATAAATTCCTTTATTGAGTCAATGATTGAATTGTCTGCGTTGCTCAAAGTCATCGTCAAGTCCATAGAATCGCCTCCTTTTTCTTTATTATATCATACAAGCCTATGTTTTGCACGTTATCAAAAACAGTCTAGAAGTTGTTTTTTTTATTGGGCGCCCCCTTCGGGCCGGGCTTTGCGCTGTTCCGCTTGCGCTGCATTCCGCCGCTACGCTATGCTCCGCTCCAGAACGCCTCCGGCGCAGCTCCAATCCCTGGCGCTTCCGTTGTTTTATATTTATTGTGAAAACTTTCACAATAAATCACTTAAAATTCCCGAATTCAATTGACCATACCTGTACTTATGAATAGAATCGTCCTTACTTAAATTCTCAAAGACGAGGTACGATATGAGTCGTGTTTACAACTTTAGCGCTGGTCCTTCTTGCCTTCCGGAAGAAGTATTAAAAGAATGTGCAGCAGAAATGCTTGATTATAATGGAACCGGCCAGTCAGTTATGGAAATGAGCCACCGTTCAAAGGCTTATGAACCGATCATCGAAGATGCAGAAGCAATGGTCCGCAAATTGATGAAAGTTCCTGACAACTACAAGGTTCTCTTTGTACAGGGTGGTGGTTCAACTCAGTTTGCAATGGTAGCTGAAAACCTCGGAATCAAAACAGGTAAAGCCGCTTACATCAACACTGGTGTATGGGCAAAAAAAGCCGCTGCCGAAGCTAAAAAACTCGGTGTAAAGGTTGACGTTATCGCTTCAAGTGAAGACAAAAATTTCAGCTATATTCCAAAAGTAGAAAAAATCGAAGGCGACTACGATTACGCTTACATCTGCTTCAACAACACAATCATGGGAACTCACTACGAATACATTCCTGACACAGGAAACATTCCTCTCGTAGCAGATATTTCTTCATGTGTTCTTTCTGAACCTCTTGATGTTTCAAAATTCGGTCTTCTCTTTGCAGGCGCACAGAAAAACCTTGCCCCGGCCGGCGTAACTCTCGTTATCATCCGCGAAGACCTTATTCCTGAACCGGAAAACTGCCGTCCAGGCACACCAACAATGCTTGCTTACAAGACACACGCAGACAACGGTTCCATGTACAATACACCTCCATGCTACACAATCTACGTTCTCGGCAAGGTTCTTCACTGGATCGAAAAGAACGGTGGTGCAGAAGGAATGCTCAAACGCAACAAGGAAAAGGCAGACTATCTCTACAACTTCCTTGATTCAAGCGATTTCTATCACGCAACAACAGAAAAAGGAAGCCGCTCTTTGATGAACGTTCCGTTCCTTACAAAATACTCAACAGGCGCCAAAGACGATGCTTCTGTTGCAAAAGAAAAGGAAATCAACGACAAGTTTGTTAAGGAAGCTGCGGCAGCAGGTCTTGTTAACCTTAAAGGTCACCGTCTTGTTGGTGGTATGCGCGCTTCAATTTACAACGCAATGAGCCTTGACGGTGTAAAAGCACTTGTTGAATTTATGAAAAAATTTGCAAAGGAGAATGCCTAAAAAAAGTACCTCCATGTACTTTTTTTAGGCCGAGTTTTGCTTAGCAAAACTCGATTATTGTTGCATCCGTGCAACATCAAAGGAGAAAATATGTACAAAATTCAAACCCTTAATAAAATCAGTGCCATCGGTCTGGATAACTTTCCACGGGACAGCTACGAAGTAGCATCAGAAATCAACAATCCGGATGCAATCCTTGTCCGTTCACAGGAAATGCACGGAATGGAACTTGCCGCAACCGTAAAGGCTGTTGCCCGTGCAGGTGCCGGAACAAATAACATTCCTTGCGCTGAACTTGCAGAAAAAGGAATCGTTGTATTCAACACTCCTGGTGCAAACGCAAATGCCGTTAAGGAACTCGTAATTCTCGCACTCCTTCTTTCAAGCCGTCCTGCTGTAGCCGCTAACAAATGGGTTGCAGGTCTTGCCGGAAAAGGTGATGAAATTCCTGCTCTTGCAGAAAAGGGAAAATCACAGTTCGTTGGTCCTGAACTTAAAGGAAAAACACTGGGTGTAATCGGTCTCGGTGCCATCGGTGCAATGGTTGCAAACACAGCAATCGACCTGGGAATGAACGTAATCGGTTATGATCCGTTCCTTTCAATCAAGGCAGCATGGAGCCTGAACCGCGACGTTAAATACTCGGAAACACTGGAAGGTGTATATTCAAAAGCTGACTACATCACAGTACACGTTCCGCAGACAGACGACACAAAGGGAATGATCAACGCTTCTTCAATCAAAACAATGAAAGACGGTGTACGCATCATCAACTTTGCCCGCGGCGGCCTCGTAAACAACGCTGACGTTCTGGCAGCAATCAACTCAGGAAAGGTTTCATGCCTCATCACTGACTTTGCTGACGAAGCCCTTCTCAAATGCGACAAGGTAGTTTGTCTTCCACACCTGGGTGCTTCAACACCGGAAGCAGAAGACAACTGTGCTATTATGGCAGTAAAAGAATTACGTGAATTCCTGGAAACAGGTTCAATCACAAATTCCGTAAACTTCCCTAAAGCAAAACTCGACCAGTCCATCCCGGCCGGCGGAACACGCCTCTGCATCTCACACAAGAACGTTCCAAACATGATCGCTCAGTTTACAACCGTTCTTGGTAATGCAAAACTTAACATTGCAGGTATGGTTGACCAGAACCGCAACGAACTGGCTTACTGCCTCATCGACGTTGACGGAAAGGTTGGCGATGATGCCCTCAAGGCACTTTCTGCAATTGACGGCGTAATCAACGTTCGCCCGATTTTTGCTTAAGCCCGCTAAAGCCCACTTAAGCCCGATAAACGGTACTTCATCTGAAGTGCCGTTTTTTTTGATTGCGAGTTTACAATTCCGGAAACTCGCAAAACGGCTGAGTCAAGGCCGAAGAGTGAAGCGTGCCTTGACCAGACGTATTTAGGGTTTATTACAAACCCTAAATACGTCTGGTCAAGGCTTTAAGCGTATGCGTACCTTGACTCGACGAATTAACTACAAATTATTTGTCATAGCGGACAAACTGCATTAAAATTCCCTTTAGCTTTTCTTGAATCAACCGGGCACCCCCACTAAGGAGATACTCATGGCTAAAAACGACGGACCTAGAAACGGTATTCTGGACAGAAGCATCCAGACTCAGCTTGTGGGCACAATCGGCGCACTGCTTGTTGTTCTTTTAACTATCTGTGCTTTATTCATTTTAAATCGAATCAATAAAGGAACCTACGACCTGTCTGACAAATACCTTAAACAGACTGCAAATTATTACGCTGAACGTACAAAGGCCCTCATTCAGAATGAATTTGACACCTGTGCGGCCCTCAAAACCGTTGTTGAACAAATCGACTCCGTTCCACGCTCACAGCGCCGGGATTTCATCAACAACATTCTCAAACAGGCCCTTATCGAAAACGAAAATTTCGTGGACACCTGGGTTGTTTATGAACCGGATGCACTGGACGGACTTGATTACCAGTATGCAAATACTGAATACCATGATTCTACCGGGCGCTTTATTCCATACTGGACAAAGGTTGGTTCAACAGTTGAATGCACGCCGCTTACTGATTACGAAGACGGCTTCTGGTATGTTAATCCCCTCAACAGCCCCACAGGAATTCTCATTGACCCTAACCCGTACGAAATCGGCGGCCAGACAATTTATGTCTGCGGTGTAGCCTTCCCGATTCACGACCGGAACGGAACTCCAATCGGTGTTATCGGTCTTGATATGTCCCTTTCAACATTAAGTTCAATTCTCAAGGAAGCAACCCTCTACGAAACAGGATATCTTTCACTTGTATCAGACTCAGGACTTACAGCCGTAGAAGCCGACTCAGCCCTGGAAGGAAACACCTTTGCAGGTTACGAAGATGCAAAAACTTCAGTGCTTTTTCAAAACGCAAAAGAGACTCTGATTCCATTCGGCTATGAAGCTGATTACAACGGCAAAAACCAGCTCAAATTCTTCCAGCCTTTCAAGGTGGGTGACGCAAAAGAAGTCTGGTTTGTAGGTGCAAACATCATAATGGCAGAAATTGATTCCGCCGGCAGAAGAATGTTCATTTACGTTTCAACTGCCCTTTTAATCACAATGCTGGTAACCCTTGCAATTCTTTTCCTTATTGCACGCTCTGTTGCACAGGAAATGAACAAGGGTGTTGCCGCAATGAAAAACATCGCCCAGGGTGACGGAGACCTGACAGTCCGCATGGACGTCCGTAAAGAAAACGAAATGGGCAACCTTTACAAATTCTTTAACCTTACTATCGAAAAAATCCAGAATTCAATCCGTCAGATTAAGGAATCCACAGGCGACCTCCAGATGCAGAGTGAACAGCTGGAGCAGAATATGGCAGACACCGCCGCAAGTGCAAACCAGATTACGGCAAATATCGATTCCGTAAACAGACAGGTTCAGCAGCAGGGTGCAAATGTAAGCGAAGCTCAGGGTGCCCTGGATGCAATCAATCACCGGGTTAATGAACTTGTTTCTGCAATTCAGAGCCAGAGTTCCAGCGTAATTGAATCGTCAAGCGCAATTGAACAGATGGTTGCAAACATCCGCTCAGTAACGACAATTCTCGAAAAAAACAGTTCAAACATCGAAGCCCTTGAACGCTCATCGGAAGAAGGCCGCAAGAGCATTCAGACCACTGTTGATGCGACAGTTAAAATTCAGGAAGAATCCCAGACACTTCTGGAAGCATCAAAGATTATCCAGAACATTGCCAGCCAGACAAACCTTCTTGCCATGAACGCCGCCATCGAAGCCGCACATGCCGGCGAAAGCGGAAAGGGATTCAGCGTTGTTGCGGACGAAATCCGTAAACTTGCCGAAGACTCAAACAAGCAGGGTAAAAACATCACCACAAACCTCCAGCAGGTACTAAACAGTATCAAGGAAGTAACGGATGCCTCCACAAAACTCCAGCAGAAATTCCAGGAGATTTTTGAACTTACAAGAACTGTTTCCCAGCAGGAAACTACAATCATGAATGCCATGCAGGAGCAGTCTGAGGGCGGAACCCAGGTTCTTGAAGCCATCAAGCAGATCAACGATGTTACCGTTAACGTAAAGTCCGGCGGAGACGCAATGCAGGCTTCAACTGCAGAAGCAAACCAGACAATGAAAAACCTTCTCCGCATTACTGACGAAATCGGTGCAAGCATGCAGGAAATGTCCATCGGTATTGAATCAATCAATAATTCAATAAATTCGGTTAATGACATGACCCACAAAAACTCCGAAAACATCGTCGAACTCGGCACAGAAGTCGACAAATTCAAAGTATAGACCCCACAGATAGTGGTGTTTTATAACAAACTATTTGAATAATAACTACCGGTACAGGTTGCCATAAATCTGTTTTTCCTGTATATTTTAATCACAGAAACAGTCGGCACCCCTAACCGGATGTCGAGTATATATAATTGCCTGCATAAATACGGGCCCTAACACAAACTGTTTTTGAATTCACTCTAACCTACTCTCCAGACTGCCCGCTTTTTAAAGCGTGTTCTCTGCGTATAATTACCTACCTATTTTCAGGCGGTAAGATTTCTGTGTCTTCAAGCAAACTTGTCCGGGTCCCTATTCAGTCAGGAAAGGAGATTTTTTTTATGGAACAGGAAGCTTGGAGCGGATTCAAAGGTAGACTTTGGAAAGAAGAAATCAATGTCCGCGACTTTATCCAGGAAAACTACACACATTATGATGGTGACCAGTCATTCCTCACTGGCCCGACAGCCGCTACTAACAAGCTTTGGGGCGAAGTTCAGAAGCTCCAGAAAGCTGAACATGACAAGGGTGGCGTACTCGACATGGACACAGACATTGTTACAGGTCTTACTGCCCACAATCCGGGATACATCTGCAGCGAAGGCAAAGAACTTGAACAGGTAGTTGGTCTCCAGACTGATAAACCTCTCAAACGCGCTTTCATGCCATTTGGTGGAATCAGAATGGCTGAACAGTCATGCGAAATGTACGGCTACACACCAAACCCTGAACTTCACAAAATCTTTACTGTATACCACAAAACACACTCAGACGCTGTATTTGACGTATACTCTCCAGAAATCCGTAAAGCACGTAAAGCTCACATCCTTACAGGTCTGCCAGATACATACGGACGCGGACGTATCGTAGGTGACTACCGCCGTATCGCTCTTTACGGTATCGATTACCTCATCGAACAGAAAAAAGCTGACTTCTCAAGAATCGGCGACGGCACAATGACTGAAGAAGTTATCCGCCTCCGCGAAGAAGTTGCTGAACAGATAAAAGCACTCAACGGAATGAAAGCAATGGCTGCAAGTTACGGTTTTGATATTTCTAAACCGGCTAAAACCGCTAAAGAAGCATTCCAGTGGCTGTACTTCGGTTACCTCGCTGCAATCAAAACACAGAACGGTGCCGCAATGTCTGTAGGACGTGTATCAACATTCCTCGACATCTACATCGAACGTGACCTTGCAAACGGAACAATCACAGAAGAAAAAGCACAGGAACTCGTTGACCACATGGTAATGAAGTTCCGTATGGTACGCTTTGCACGTATCGAATCATACAACCAGCTCTTCTCAGGTGACCCTGTATGGGCTACTCTCGAAATTGGTGGTCTTGGACAGGACGGACGTTCAATGGTAACAAAGAACGACTTCCGCTTCCTCCACACACTGGAAAACATGGGACCTTCTCCAGAACCAAACATGACAGTTCTTTATTCAAAGAGACTCCCGGAAAACTTCCGCAAGTACGCTGCAAAAATCTCTATCGACACATCATCAATCCAGTACGAAAACGACGACGTTATGCGCCCAATCTGGGGTGATGACTACTCAATCTGCTGCTGTGTATCAGCAACTCAGACTGGTAAAGAAATGCAGTTCTTCGGAGCACGCGCTAACCTCGCTAAAGCCCTTCTTTACGCTATCAACGGCGGTAAAGACGAAGGCGACGGACTTACACCATATGTACAGGTTGGTCCTGAATTCCAGCCAATCACTTCTGAATACCTGGACTATACAGAAGTTATGCACAAATACGATATGATGCTGGACTGGCTCGCTGACATCTACGTAAACGTATTGAACCTGATTCACTACATGCACGATAAATACTACTACGAAGCTGCAGAAATGGCTCTTATCGATACAGATGTACGCCGTACATTTGCAACAGGTATCGCCGGATTCTCACACGTTGTTGACTCACTCTCAGCTATCAAGTACGCAAAAGTTAAGGTTATCCGCGACGACAAGGGTCTTGCAAAAGACTTCGAAATCGAAGGCGAATTCCCACGCTACGGTCAGGATGATGACCGCGCAGACGACATCGCTGTATGGCTGCTCAAGACATTCATCGGAAAGATCAAGAAGCATCCTACATACCGCAATGCTGAACCTACAACTTCTATCCTTACTATTACTTCAAACGTTGTATACGGTAAGGCTACAGGTGCTCTTCCTGACGGACGCAAGGCTCACGAACCATTCTCACCAGGTGCTAACCCATGTTACGGCGCAGAAACAAAGGGTCTCGTTAAGTCTCTCAAGTCTGTAGCAAAAGTTCCATACGAATACGCTCTGGACGGTATCTCAAATACTCAGACAATCAACCCGAGCGCTCTGGGACACGATGAAAACGAAAGAATTACAAACCTTGTAAACGTTCTCGACGGATACTTCGCTCACGGTTCACACCACTTGAACGTAAACGTATTCGGTGTAGAAAAACTCAAGGATTGTCAGGCTCACCCGGAAAAACCTGAATATGCAAACTTCACAGTTCGCGTTTCTGGTTACGCCGTACGCTTCATCAACCTTACAAAGGAACAGCAGGACGACGTTATCGCTCGTACCTGTCACGCTTCATTGTAATACGTCGAGTCAAGGCACGCATACGCTTAAAGCCTTGACTTCGCCGTTTTTAGGGTTTGTAATAAACCCTAAATAAACAA